>JAZNYQ010000084.1:0-8919 GCA_045594545.1 Eubacteriales bacterium
CCGCGGGCGTGCAGTTTTTGGGTCGAAATGCCGATCTCGGCGCCCAGCCCAAACACAAAACCGTCGGTAAAGCGGGTCGAGGCGTTATGATACACGGCCGCCGCATCGATCGAACGCAGGAACAATTCGGCATGCGCCGCATCCTCGGTCACGATCGCTTCGCTGTGCTTGGTGCCGTGTTCGTTAATGTGCGCGATCGCCTCTTCCACACTGTCAACCACACCCACCGTCAAAATATAATCGTTGTACTCGGTGTAAAAATCTTCTTCGTTTGCCGATTTCATCGGGTAGGCCGCACAGGCGCGGGTATCCCCACGCAACTCCACGCCGGCCTGTTCCAGCGCCGTGCACAGGCGCACCAACAGGGGCGAATCCTTATGGATCAACAGCGTCTCGGCCGCATTGCAGACCGACGGACGGGAGGTTTTGGCATTGAGAATGATGCGCTGTGCCATATCGCCGTCGGCGCTTTCATCCACAAAGACATGGCAGTTGCCCGTGCCTGTTTCGATAACCGGCACCGTCGCATTCTCCACCACCGAGGCAATCAATCCCTTGCCGCCACGGGGAATGAGCAGATCCAGATCGCCTTTCAGGGTCATCATCTCCTGCGCGCTCGCCCGCTCGGTATTCTCCACCAGGCAAACGCAGTCGGCGGGAAAGCCTTGTGCTTCCAGTACATCACGAATTAAAGAAACGAGCGCTTTATTGGAGTGGATGGCCTCTTTTCCGCCGCGCAAAACGGCCGCATTGCCCGATTTCAGACAAAGCAATGCCGAGTCGACCGCCACGTTGGGGCGCGCTTCAAAAATCATGCCGATCACACCAAAGGGCACCGACACCTTTTGAATCCGCAACCCGTCGGCATTAACAAACTCTTCGAGTACCTGCTGGGTCGGATCGGGCAGCGCCGCTACCTGTTCGGCACCGACTGCCATCGACTCGATGACCTTGTCGGTCAGCATCAACCGATCGATCAATGCTTCCCGCAAGCCGTTCTCCCGTCCGGCCTGCACATCCAGCGCATTGGCCTGTTGAATTTGGTCTTTATGACCGCGCAGAGCCTGCGCCACCGCCAGAATGATTCCGTTTTTCTGTTCGGCCGTTGCCGCCGCTATGACCGACGAGGCCGTCCGTGCCCGACGGGCGATATCTTTTACACTCATTTTACTACCTCAAACAATGTTCCGATGCTCTCCCCTTGGGCAATGGCATACAATTTTTCGGGATCGTCACCGTTGGCCAGCACCATGGGGATCCCCGCACGGTTGACCATCTCAGCCGCATCCAGTTTGGTGACCATACCGCCCGTGCCGACACCCGACACACTTCCGCCGGCCATGGCCCGAATCTCCTCGGTCACCCCATGCACCACCGGCAATAACTTAGCATCGCCCTGATGGGGGTCATGATCGTACAGCCCGTCAATATCAGAGAGCAACACCAAAAGGTCAGCCTCGGCAATGACGGCCACAATGGCCGACAGGGTATCGTTATCGCCGATCTTGATCTCATCGACCGCTACCGTATCATTTTCATTGACGATGGGGATCACGCCGAATTCCAACAGTTTCTCGACCGTGTTGCTTACGTGTTCATAGCCGTGTTCCAGATGCAGGACGTCGCCCGTCAGGAGCACCTGCCCGACCGTATAGCCGTACTCGGCAAAGATCTTCTCGTAAATATTCATCAATCGGCACTGCCCAACGGCGGCCGCCGCCTGCTTGGACGGAATATCGGTGGGACGGCTGGGCAACTTAAGAGTACTGACCCCTACGCCGATAGCGCCCGACGATACCAGCAAGACCTGCGAGCCGGCATTGGCAATATCCGAAAGGGTGCGTACCAGCCGCTCAATACGCAGCAGATCCAATTTTCCGTTTTCATGGGTCAGGGTCGATGTTCCGACCTTGACCACGATCCGATTATATTTCATGACAGTCCCTCGTTAAAAAGAATATGGTTATTATAGCGTGGATTTGAAAAAAATTCAATATTTTTCGGTAAATTTGCATTTCCCCCCTTATCAAATCGGATTTTTTGTATTATAATGTTGTAAAAAGGGGGAATTTGACATGTCAGCATCCAAAAATATGACCGTTTCGGTCGGCGGTATCGACATTACCATCCAGACCGATGAGGACCGCGGCTACATTCAAAAACTGGCCGCTAAAGTAGACGAAAAGGTGGGCACCTATCTGCGTATGGGCGCCAAGGTCACCGTAGCGCAGGCTGCCGTACTGACGGCAATGGAACTGTGCGACGAGTTTGAGAAGAATAATGCCGCCGTCGAAAATATGCGCGCCCAGATGCGCAGCTACATCGACGACTCGATTCGCGCCGCCGCCGACCGCGACCGCTACAAGGCCGAGCTCGACCGCACCCGCAACGAATTGAGCAAACTCAACAACAAACTCTATGAACGCAATGGAAATCAAGATTCGCTCTATTGAGCATAACGGAGTAACACCCGACCTGCCCCGCCGCGCCAGCGCGGGAAGTGCCGGGGTCGATCTGCAGGCCATGATCGACGCGCCGCTCACCATAGAGCCCCAAAAACTCTACCGTGTTCCCACCGGACTTGCCATGGAATTGCCCGAGGGCTACGTGGGCTTGGTATATGCCCGCAGTGGCCTTGGTGTCAAACACGGCATCGCACTGGGCAACGGCGTCGGTGTCATTGACAGCGACTATCGGGGAGAGATCTTAGTGGGCCTTTGTAATTTATCCGATACGCCCTATACCATCCAACCGTTGGATCGTATTGCCCAACTGGTCATCGCCCCCGTCCCGCCCGTGGAATACGTGTGGGCCGATACCCTTGGCGATACCGCACGGGGCGAGGGCGGTTTTGGCTCGTCGGGTCGGTAAGATGACAGTCATTCTGGCTTCCGGCTCCCCGCGCCGCAAAGAACTTCTGGCCAATATCTGCCCCGATTTTTCGGTGTTGGTGCCTACCGTGGACGAATCGGCCATTGCGGCACCCTATAAAGGAAATCCCCGCCGTACCGTCATGGCTCTTTCCCGTGCTAAGGCACAGGCCGCACGGCCATTGACCGATGCCGATGCCGTTATCGGCGCCGATACGGTGGTCGCACAGGGCCGCACCGTTTTAGGCAAACCCGAAACCCCCGAACAGGCATATGCCATGCTCCGCTCCCTTTCGGGGCGCACGCATAAGGTCTGGACGGGAGTCAGTGTCAGTTTTGCTGCACGTACCGTTACCTACGCCGTCTGCACCCGCATCCGTTTTCATCGGCTCAGCGATGAACAAATACAAGCCTATGTCGCATCGGGCGAAGGCATGGACAAAGCGGGCGGGTACGGCATTCAGGGAGCGGCGGGTGCCTTTGTCAAAACGATCCGCAAAGACTATTTCAATGTTGTCGGTCTGCCGTTAAAACGGTTGGCGCGACTGCTTGGTTGACTTTTGTTTGCATCTTTGCTATACTGTATATCGATTTGGAGAATCCATGGGACAGGTAATTACCGTTGCCTCTGGTAAGGGAGGCGTTGGAAAAACTACGATCACGGCCGGGCTGTGCGCCTCGCTCGCCCATCAGGGCAAGCGGATACTGGCCATCGATGCCGATGCCGGTCTGCGAAGTTTGGATCTTATTCTGGGCTTGGAAAACGAGGCCGTCTACGATCTGGCCGACGTACTGAGCGGTCGCAAGCGGCTAAGCGATGCCATTATTCGTCACGAAGCCCTCGGCGCCCTGTTCTTTCTGGCCGCTCCTCTGATGCCCGACGATCCGAGTCTTACCGAATCGGCTCTGCGTTCCCTGATTGCCCATACGGGTAATGCCTTTGATTATATCGTGATCGACAGCCCGTCGGGTCTGCACCCGTGGGCTCGCGATACCGCCGCCGTTTGCGATCGCTTGTTGATGGTTACCACGCCCGACCCGTCGGCCGTGCGCGCCGCCGCTCATGCCTCGCAGATACTGGGCAACTCCCAACACCTGATCATCAATCGGATCGACCCCAAAGCCGTCCGTGACGGCGTTGTTCCCAATGTAGACATGATTATCGATACCGTTGCCGTCCCGCTCATCGGGCTCATCCCCGAAGACCGAGAGGCCGTGTGGGGCAGAGGCGAAGCGGCCGGTATCGCTATGCAAAATATTGCACGAAGACTGGACGGAAAGCATACACCCCTATATCGTTTCTGGTAGGTGAACTATGAGAATTGCGCTGATCGCTCAAGATAAAAAGAAGGAACAGATGGTGCGGTTTTGTCTGACCTATGCCGGCACCCTGTCCCGGCATAAACTGTTTGCGACCGGCACCACCGGCAAGATGGTGCAGGAATATACCGGTCTGCGCGTCCATCGCTATCTGACGGGACGGCAGGGCGGCGAACAGCAGATCTCGGCTCGTATTTCCTATGACGAACTGGATATGCTCATCCTGTTTCGGGATACCGACATCGCTCTCATCCCCACCGGATATGATGAAATGCTCCGCCTTTGCGATGCCCGCGATATTCCCTATGCCACAAACCCCAAGTCAGCAAAAGCCTTGATGTTTGCTTTAGAAAACGGCATGATCGAATAATTCCATATTCCCCGTCCGCCGCCCGTATGGGTCGTACGGAAATAACTCCCACAGAGAGAAGTGCCCTCGGCTGAAAGCACTTCGTTGTTGTTTTGGTATGTGACAGCGGATCGTAACAGGGGCGCCTTGCCGCGGCGCAATGCGGCATAAGAGGAGGGCGTATGCCCTCGAAGAAGGGTGGCACCACGAGTAACTTCGTCCCTTCGCATGATGCGAAGAGATGAAGTCTATTTTTTTATATAGAAAGGAAATCATTATGGCTAACATTACCGCACCCCGCGGCACACAGGATGTGCTGGCTCAGGATGTGTATAAGTGGCAGACGCTGGAGGCAAAATTAAGAGAGCTGGCCTCCCGCTTCGGCTTCTTCGAAACCCGCTTCCCCACCTTTGAACATACCGAACTGTTCTCCAGAGGCGTGGGCGAAACGACCGACGTGGTTCAGAAAGAAATGTACACCTTTGAAGATAAGGGCGGCCGCAGCATCACCCTGCGCCCCGAAGGCACCGCCTCAGTCGTGCGCAGCGTGCTCGAACACGGCCTCTACGGCGGTGCTCTGCCCCTCAAACTTTTCTACATCATCCCCTGCTTCCGCTACGAAAAACCGCAGGCGGGCCGACTTCGTGAGTTCCACCAGTTTGGTGTCGAACTCTTCGGCGCGTATGGCCCGCAGGCCGATATCGAGGTCATTGCGCTGGGCAACGCCATCTTTAAGATGCTCGGCATCCAAAACATCTCACTGGCCATCAACTCCATCGGCTGTCAGCACTGCCGCGCTACTTACCGTAAAGCCTTGATGGAATATTACAGTCAGTATAAGGATCAATTGTGCGGTACCTGCCTTGGCCGTCTGGAGAAGAACCCCATGCGCCTGCTCGATTGCAAGAGCCCTGTCTGTTCTTCCTTTAAGGCCGATGCGCCGAGTATTCTGGACTATCTGTGCGACGAGTGCAAGGATCACTTCGAGCAGGTCAAAGCCGGACTGGACGCCTTGGGCATCGACTATACCGTCGATTCAGGCATTGTCCGCGGTCTGGATTATTATAACCGTACCGTATTTGAATTTTTGTCGGGCGAGATCGGCGCACAAAGTGCCGTATTGGCCGGCGGTCGATATGACGGTCTGGCCGAAGACCTCGGCGGCGCCCCCTTGGCGGGTCTTGGTTTTGCCATGGGTCTGGAGCGGTTATTATTGCTCATGGAAAACACGGGTAACGCCTTCCCCGCCCCCGCAGGCCCCGATTTGTATATTGCCGCGCTGGGCGATGCCGCCAAAAAATTTGCCGCCAAAACGGCAAACGAATTGCGCGGTGCGGGCAAGACGGTCTTGACCGACCTGTGCGAGCGTTCCCTCAAAGCCCAGATGAAATATGCGGGCAAGATGGGTTGCAAAAAGGTGCTGATCGTGGGTGATGACGAACTGGCGAAAGGCGAAATGACCTTAAAGAATATGGAAAACGGGGAGCAGACCACCGTCACTCCCGACCGTTTGGAAAAGGAGATATAATCATGGCTGATTCTTTTGTAGGAGTTAAGAGAACCGATTATTGCGGCACCCTGCGCCGTGAAGATGCCGGCCGCGAGGTCACCCTCTGCGGTTGGGTGAGTACCGTGCGCAAACTGGGCGCTTTGACCTTTATTAAATTGCGTGACCGTTCGGGCGAAATTCAGTTGAGTTTCGACGAGTCCAAGAACAAGGAACTGCACGATCAGGCCGCCGTTCTGCGCGGTGAATATGTCGTGGCCGTTACCGGTAAGGTGGCCGTGCGCGAAGCCATCAACCCCGACATGCCCACGGGTGAGGTAGAAGTTTGGGTTGAAAACATTAAACGGCTCAGCGAGGCCGAAACGCCTCCGTTTGAGATCGTCGAAGATTGCAATACCAACGAAACCACCCGCCTGAAATATCGCTATCTCGACCTGCGCCGTCCCGACCTGCAGCGCAATATCATGCTGCGCCACCGTGTCGGCAAGATCGCCCGTGATTTCTATGACAGCGAGGGCTTTTTGGAGATCGAAACGCCCATGCTCATCCGCTCCACCCCCGAGGGTGCGCGCGACTATATTGTGCCTTCTCGTGTCCGTCCGGGCAGTTTCTATGCCCTGCCCCAGTCGCCCCAGCTGTATAAGCAGTTGCTGATGCTGGCGGGGTATGACCGCTATGTTCAGATCGCCCGTTGCTTCCGTGACGAAGATCTGCGTGCCGACCGTCAGCCCGAATTCACCCAGATCGACTTGGAAATGTCCTTCGTCAATGAGGACGATGTCATGGGCGTCAACGAGCGTTTCATTCAAAAAGTATTTAAGGAAGCCATCGGCGTGGATGTGGCTCTGCCCTTGCGCCGCATGACCTGGCGCGAGGCGATGGATCGCTTCGGTTCGGACAAGCCCGACTTGCGCTTTGGCTTTGAACTCAAAGACCTGTCCGACATTGCCAAGACCTGCGGCTTCAAGGTGTTTGCCGGTGCCGTGGAAGCGGGCGGCAGTGTGCGTGCCATTAACATTAACGGCTACGCCGATAAGTTCCCCCGCCGTGAGATCGACTCTTTGACCGAATTTGCCAAGACCTACCGTGCCAAGGGCGTGGCCTTCTATAAGAGTATGAACGGGGAAGTATCCTCTTCCTTTGCCAAGTTCATGACCGAGGACGAGATGACCGCCATCAAAGCGGCCGTCGATTTCAAGGACGGCGACCTGTTGCTGGTGGTCGCTGATGCCGACGAGCGTGTCGTCTTCGATTCTCTGGGCGCTCTGCGTTGCGAGATTGCCAACCGTCTGGGCCTGACCAATAAGGATCAGTATGAATTCTTGTGGGTAACCGAGTTCCCGCAGTTTGAATACGACGACGAATCGGGCCGCTACAAGGCGATGCACCATCCCTTTACCGCCCCCATGGACGAGGATATCCAGTATCTCGAGTCCGACCCCGGCAAGGTACGCGCCAAAGCGTATGATATCGTACTCAACGGCGTGGAATTGGGCGGCGGCTCGTTGCGTATCTACGACCGTGACCTGCAGAACCGTATGTTCAAGGCCCTCGGCTTTACCGAAGAAGCGGCGCAGGAGCAGTTCGGATTCCTGCTCGATGCCTTCAAGTATGGCGTACCGCCCCACGGCGGCATGGCCTACGGCTCCGACCGTCTGCTCATGCTCATGACGGGCGCCGACTCCATCCGCGACGTCATGGCCTTCCCCAAGGTGCAAAACGCTTCGGAACTCATGACCGATTGTCCTTCCCCCGTCAATCCCAAACAGCTTGAGGAGCTCCGCCTCGATCTCAACATCGAAGAATAACCTTTCCTCTTGACAATACGACAAAAAAGGTATAAAATTAACCCAAAGCGTTGAGAAGAGAAGCCGCAAGGGCGCACATCTCAGAGAGGGCGGGTCAGGTGCAAGCCGCCCATGTGTGATCTTGCAAGGGATACCGCTCTTCGAGCCCGTGTCAAATGCACGGCGGGTATGCCCGTTACAGCGAGAATGAGTAAATGATTCGGGTGGAACCGTGAGCCTAGCCTTACCCCGTCGCAAGATGGGATAAGGCTATTTTTTATTCCCCCGCAAGAAGGAGAAAAGATATGATCAAGATTACCCTGCGTGACAATGTTGTCAAAGAATTTGAAGCCGGCGTCAGCGTGGCCGATGTCTGCAAATCCATCGGCATGGGTCTGTATAAGGCCGCCTGCTGCGCCAGAGTCAACGGCGAGGTGGTGGACCTGCGCACCGTGCTCAACGAAGATGCCGCCGTGGAGATCGTCACCTTTGATGACGAGGCCGGCAAAAAGACTTTCTGGCACACCACCTCTCACCTGCTGGCACAGGCGGTCATGCACCTGTTCCCCGAAGCCAAATTTGCCATCGGCCCCGCCATTGACAACGGGTTCTATTATGACTTCGACGTGCCCGCCCCTTTCACCCCCGAACAGCTCGAGCAGATCGAGGCCGAAATGGTGAAGTTGGCCAAGGGCGGTCTGGAACTGTCCCGCTTTGAGTTGCCCGCTGACGAGGCGCGCACCCTCATGGCCGATCAGCCGTATAAGATCGAACTGATGGAAGAACACGCCGCCAAGGGCGAGGCCATCAGCTTCTATAAGCAGGGCGACTTTACCGACCTGTGCGCCGGACCGCACCTGATGAACACTGCCCCCATCAAGGCCATTAAACTGACCTCTTGCACCGGCGCTTACTGGCGCGGCGACGAGAAGAACAAGATGCTCTCCCGCATCTACGGTATCGCCTTCCCCAAGAAGACCGAACTGGAAGAGTATCTCACCCGCATCGAGGAGGCCAAGAAGCGTGACCACCGCAAACTGGGCAAGGAACTGGGCTTGTACATCATAATAAACAAAAACCCCAACT
>JAZNYQ010000085.1:0-16762 GCA_045594545.1 Eubacteriales bacterium
ATTACTATATGCGCGGCACCTTTACCCACGCCAACCCCGATTTCCTCAAGGACATTCAGCAGATGCTGGATCTGGGCTTCCGGGAATTGAGCATGGAGCCTGTGGTGTGCGCCCCCAACGACGAGGCGGCGCTGACCGAGGAGGATCTGGCTGTGGTCATGCAGCAATATGAAGACTTGGCGGCGCTGATGTTACAAAAGGATGCCGAGGGCGATCCCTTTACTTTTTACCATTACATGATCGATCTGCAGGGCGGTCCCTGCATCTACAAGCGCATTTCGGGCTGCGGTTCGGGCACCGAGTATATGGCGGTGACCCCGTGGGGCGACCTGTATCCCTGCCATCAGTTTGTGGGCGATGAGGCCTTCAAACTGGGCGATATCTGGCAGGGCGTGACCAACCCCGCCAAGCAGAGCGAATTTAAGGACTGCAACGTCTACGCCCGTCCCGACTGCAAGGACTGCTGGGCGAAACTCTACTGCTCGGGCGGTTGTGCCGCCAATGCCTACCATGCCACCGGCTCCATCAAGGGCATTTACGAGCCCGGTTGTCGGCTTTTCCGCAAGCGCATGGAGTGCGCCATCATGGTGGCGGTGGCGAGGGCGATGGGTCGATGAATACCCCCATTTGTGATTTTGTAAAGGGATATGACCGCCACCGTTGGCATATGCCCGGACACAAGGGGGCGTCGGGCATTGAGCGGTACGACATCACCGAAGTCGCGGGGGCAGACAGTTTATACACGGCGCAGGGCATTATTGCCGAGAGTGAGGCCAACGCCTCTCATCTGTTCGGCTGTCCCACCTTTTATTCGACCGAAGGCTCCAGCCAATGCATCCGCGCCATGCTTTACTTAGCCACCCGCAAAAACCGTAAGGTGTTGGCTTTCCGCAACTGTCACACCGCCTTTTTATCGGCGGCGGCCTTGCTGGATCTGGACGTGACGTGGGTAGAAGATATGACCGACCCGCCTGTCACATCGGAGTATGCGGCGTTGTATGTGACCTCGCCCGATTATCTGGGGCGCATGGTCGATATTTCGCGCCTTGCGGCGTGTTGTCATGACGCGGGCGTTAAATTGCTGGTGGATAATGCGCACGGCGCCTACCTGCGGTTTTTGAGTCCCTCTCGGCACCCGATGGATCTGGGGGCGGATCTGTGTTGCGACAGTGCGCACAAGACCTTGCCTGTGCTGACGGGCGGAGCTTATCTGCACACGAGAAGCCGTGAGGGGGTCAAGGAGGCGTTGGCGCTGTTTGGGTCAACCAGTCCCTCGTATCTGATCCTGCAATCGCTGGATGCCTGCAATGTCTTTTTGGAGAATTTTCACCCTCACTTGACGGTGCCCGACCTGCCTTTTGCGCGGGTGGGAGATGAACCGTTGAAGGTGACGCTGGCGCCCAAGTCACGAGGGTATACGGGCTTGGAGTTGGCTGAGATCTTGCGGGAAAAGGGCTATGAATGTGAGTTTGCCGACCCCGATTACCTGGTATTGATGCCGCAGGCGGGAGAAAACGTAAGCGTTCTGTCTTCCCTTTTGGATCTGCCGGCGCGGGCGCCGATCGTCACGGCACCGCCGAAGTTGGGAGTACCCCGACGGGTCATGAGTATACGGGAAGCGATGTTTTCGGAGAGTGAGCGCATCCCCGTATCGCAGGCCTTGGGGCGCATTTTGGCGCAGCCGAGTGTTTTTTGTCCGCCCGCCGTTCCGATTCTGGTGTGCGGCGAGGTGATCGACGAGGCGGCGATGGAAGCCTTTACCTACTATGATATAGAAGAAATACGGGTTGTCGTTTGACGGCCCGTATTTTTACTTGACGAATGGAAATATTTTGCATATAATACTATATTGTAGAGACTGCTGCCGAGTGGGTGAACTTTTCCATTTTCATAGCTCGACAAGGCAATTAGGTGGTTGCGAAATTCCCCCGAGTCGGGACAGGATTTTGCCTCCTTTGTCTGCCCCTTCTCAATATCTTATTGAGGGAGGTGGATGCCATGACTGATTATGAACTGATTATGATTCTTCTAACCATTATTGGTTTATTTATTAGTTTCCAGTGCATCACAGGACAAAGATAAAAGCCACCTACTGCAATAGGTGACTTTTCGTCTTGTGATGCTTACGCACCATACGATTAAACTGTACTTATAGCAACCGCCTAAGCAGTCTCTATGTTCTTTATGACACCTATATTATACCTGCTTTTGCACAGTATGTCAATTCTTTTTTATTGTGATTTACGGAATACCCGTTGCGGTATTCCTTTTTCCTTGCCATTTGGAATATGGCGTGCTATACTGAAATTGTGATCTATATATAAGGAGGATTTCAGTATGAGACGCGTGATACCGGTAATTCTTTGTCTATGTTTGTTGTTGGCGTTGGTGGTGCCCGTGGGCGCGGCCGAGCCGATGAGTGATGCTTTTAAGGAGTATTTGAACGAGGACGGCCGATTGCCCATCCCGTCGATGGTACCGCCCAACGAAGAATATGCTATGGCTCTGGGCGATCTGTATTATGAAAGCGGATTTTATTTGAGCGATTGGTCGGACGATTTTCGCAGTTGTCGGATGACCGTATGGGAACTGGATGAGAGCCACGTGGTGGAGCCGTACTTTATGTACGATCCGACGGTGGCTGAGGTGGCCAAGGAGTTGATCGCCACCTTCCCTGATAACATGGAAGATTTCCGTGTACGGGATATGGAACTGGTGAACTACTGGATCAGCACGGCGGCGTTGGCCATCGATCCCGATACCGACGTCACCCAGAGTTTGGACAACTACTCGGGAGAACTTAAGGCCCTGCTCAAAAACAAGAATTTCCGCCTTACGGTGGACAACCGTGCGGGGGATGATTCGCCTTTCTGGATCGCGCGCAAGGGCATTGCGGCGCTGATGATGGACGACGCCATCTATTACATTCATCCTTTCCTCGGCGTGCGTGCCGATCATGTGATCTATCTGCCCGAAGATACCGCTACCGATGCCGATTCTCTGTTGGCGGCGGCGCAGAAGCGGATGGACGACTATGCGCCGGGCAAGGTCAAGGTGGAATTGGGCGGCAACGATATTGAGAGGTTTTTCTTGGATGGCTATGATGCCGATATTGCTCGGTGCCGTGCCGATCTGGCGGCGGCACAGGCTTCGGGGGATCAACTGGAGATCATGACGGCACAGATGTATCTGGATTGGGCGATCGACTACAAGGATTATTTTGTGGATGCGTGGGCCGATCCGAACAGTGAGTATGCTTTCTTAAAGACGGCGGCGGGCGGTTGCTACTTTACCGCCAAGATCGGGGATACCGCACACCATTTCATCACCGTAAAAGATGACGATCAGATGCTCTCGCCCACCTATGCGGCGGCCGATGCCAAGACGGACGTTCGCGTATCCTCGGCCGACATATCGGTGCCGTTGGACACCCAGATGCGTGTAGAGAAACTGACCGAGGGTGACGAATATGAGCGCATCATCAAGGCGCTGGACGGCAAGATCGGGCCGACGTATGATATCAACCTGCACTCCATGTCGTTAGACGAGAAGGTATCCGACGGCGAATTTCTCGTAGCCGTACCCCTGCCCGAGGGCTTTGACAAGCAAAATCTGACGGCCTGCTATGTAGACGAAGAGGACAAGGTGGAGCATCATGAAGTGACGGTAAAAGACGGATACGCCCTCTTTATGACCTACCATTTCAGCGCTTACACCTTGGTGGCGACCGAGAATCCGCCGACGGGCGATGCCGCCCTATTGTGGGGTGTCTTGGCGATGGTTGCCATAGGCGCGGCCGCCGTTTTGGTGATCGGGCGAAAAAATGCAAATAAGGGTTGCAATTTGTCGAAAAAGGGTGTATAATCACTCACATAATTGTATATTCACGGATGAAACCGACAGAACGTAAGGACTGTTGGCGGACGAAACTTTGGAGAATCCTGCCATGAGCAGGTGCTGAAGGGGCAACGTTGTCGTGCAAATCGAAGCCAAGCGCAGTTTGCGACGACGAAAACTCTCAAGCAAAAGGACAAAGGTATGCTGATGCGATCAACCGCAGGGTATTCTTTTGCCCTGCGGTTATTTTTGTAATCTTTATTCTTTAGGAGGATATTATGTTAGAGCAAATCACGAACGTAAACAACGCGGTCAACGGCGTGGTATGGGGCGTTCCGGGGCTGGTTCTGCTGATCGGCACGGGGCTTCTGATGACGCTGGTGACCAAGGTGTTCCAGTTGACCCGTCTGCGGCACTGGTGGAAGAACACCATCGGCTCGATGTTCAAAAAGGACGTCATCCGCCACTCCAAGGACAAGGCTTCCATCTCCCCCTTCCAAGCGCTGTGCACGGCGCTGGCCGCCACGGTAGGCACGGGTAACATTGCCGGTGTGGCCGCCGCCATCTGCGTAGGCGGTGCGGGTGCCGTATTCTGGATGTGGGTCGCCGCTTTCCTTGGCATGATGACCAACTATTCGGAAAACGTGCTGGGTATGTATTTCCGCCGCAAGAACGCCAAGGGCGAATGGTCGGGCGGTGCGATGTACTATCTGCGTGACGGGCTGGGCAAGAAAAAGGGATGCAAGCACCTCGGCAAAATCTTGGCCGTGCTCTTTTCCCTCTTCACCATGCTGGCCTCCTTCGGTATCGGCAGCATGGGTCAGGTCAACAAGATCGTAGCCAACGTATCGGCCGCTTTCGACATCAAGGCGCTCTCTTCCATTTCGGTCTTTGAGGGCGTATCTCTCTATAACGTCATCATCGGCGTGGTCATTATGGCTCTGACGGCGCTGATCGTACTGGGCGGCCTTAAGCGCATCGCCAACGTGGCCGAGAAGATCGTGCCGGTGATGGTGGTGCTCTTTATTGCCGGCTCGCTGGTGATTATCGGCGTCAACTACACCAACATTCTACCTGCCTTTAAGGCCATTTTCGTTCACGCCTTCCATCCGCAGTCCTTTGTGCCAAGCGTCGGTGGCGGTTTACTCGGCTACGCAATATCCACGGCTATAACCCAAGGTTTCAAGCGCGGCGTCTTCTCCAACGAGGCGGGGCTGGGTTCTTCGGTTATGGTTCACTCCAACTCCAGCATAAAAGAGCCGGTCAAGCAGGGGATGTGGGGCATCTTTGAGGTGTTTGCCGACACCATGATCGTCTGCACCATGACGGCGCTTGTGGTACTGACCAGCGGCGTGTTCGACTTTGAAACGGGTCAACTGGCGGCGGGGCTGACCGATGCGACCTTGGTCGGCGGCGCCTTCAACTCGGTCTTTGGCTGGGGCGATATCGGCCAAAAATTTGTGGCGATCGCCATGTTCCTGTTTGCTTTCACCACCGTGCTGGGCTGGTCGCATTACGGCTCCAAGGCGTGGGAATATCTCTTCGGCGCCAAGAGCGTGTGGGTCTTCAAGGTGATTCACGTTTGCACCATCATCTTCGGTGCGGTGCTCACCTCGTCGCTGGCTTGGGACATTTCGGACACCTTTAACGGCCTGATGATGATCCCCAACCTCATCGGTGTGGTGGTCTGTATGCCGTTGGTGGTGAAGATTACCAAGAACTATATCAACCGCAAGATCAAGGGCAAGGACGAGGCGCCCGTCCTCTCCTACGATGCCGACATTCAAGCGGAAATGGAAAAAGAGGAAGTTGCTTAAAGCAACTTCCTCTTTTATTTGACAATGTTTCTTAGCCATATTCCTTTCTTTATCAGCACGGCGCCGACGGCGGCTTTGATCAAGTCAGTGCCCTGCACGATGGCGAAGACGGCTAAGATGGGCAAATTCGTATGGCTGGACAGGACATAGGCGACGGGGACGTAGACCAGCCAAGAATAGACGCAGTCGAACAGGACGGTAATGCCGGTGCGCCCGCCCGAACGCAGAGTAAAGTAGGCCGAATGAACATAGGAGAGGACGGGCATATAGGCGGCGGCGATGCAGATAAAGCCGGCGGCCATGTTTCGGATCGGCTCGGTGGTATCATAGAGTTTGGGGAACAGCCCCGAACAGGCGGCCATTACCACCCCGACGCCGACGCCCAGCATCAGCCCGAAGGTGATGAGTTTGCGGTTCCTGTCCCGCGCCTGCTCCATCTCCCCTGCTCCGAGCAGTTGCCCGATCATAATGGCGATGGCGTTGCCCATGGCCAGTGCGATGACGTTAAACAGTTGGGTGATGGTGGAGTTGATATTATAGGCGGCGACCACGTCGATCCCGCGCACCGAGTAGCATTGCAAAATGGTGGCCATGGACATACTCCACAGCGCCTCGTTCATCAGCAGCGGCAGACCCTTTTTGGTGATCCTCCCTACCGTTTCCTTGGGAATGAGCAAGGTCTTATACAGCCCTTGAGCGAAGATATTGCGCCAAGCGTTGACATGGGTCCAGATCGCAATGATGGCCAGTTCCACAAAACGGGAAATGACGGTGGCGACGGCGGCGCCGACCACGCCCAGTTCGGGCGCACCCAGTTTGCCGAAGATGAATACCCAGTTCAAAAACAGATTGACGCCCACGGCGATCAATCCTGAGAGCATGGGCACGAAGGTCTGCCCCGTTTCACGCAGGGTAGAGGCGTAGATCTGGGTCAAGGCATAAGGCAACAGCCCGATGAGCATAACGGCCAGATAGTCTTTGGCAAAGCCGAGGGTGAGCGCATTTTCCTCGGCGGTGCCGTTGAGATAGGCCGAGATCAGCGGGGTATCCCACAGCAAAAAGATGGCGATAGCACCCAAGGTAATGGCCACGCCCGCCCACAGTTTATACCGAAAGGCCTGACGCACGCCCTCGTGGTTCTCGTCGCCGTAGAACTGGGCACCGAAGATGCCGGCGCCCGAGATGGCACCGAAAATGCACAGGGTAAAGACAAAGATCAACTGGTTGGCGATGGCCACGCCCGACATGGGATAGGTGCCCACCTGCCCGACCATGATGTTATCGAGCATGGACACAAAGTTGGTGATCAACTGTTGTACCACGATGGGCAGGACGATGGCGATGACCCGTTTATAAAATTGTCGGTCTCCGAAATATTTTGACATGATTTCCTCGCAATATAGGATAAAAGAGCCGTTTGCACGGCTCTTTTTTGCAATTATTCTTCGTTCAATCCACCATCAGCACGGCGGCGGTAGTAATCTTCGCCCCACGCATTCTTGCGGTCGAACCAAGCCTCGTTGTCCTTTTCATCGGGCCAGAGGGTGAGCAGTTGGAAGGTTTCGGTTTTGGAACGGTTGACCAGAAAATGCTCGGTACCGGCGGGGATATAGCACAGGGTACCCTGACGCATAACCTCTTTTTCGCCGTTCAGATACAGGTCGGCCTGACCGTCTAAGCAGATATAGATCTCGGCCTTTTCATGAGCCATGCCGAAGGCACGGCCGGTCTCGTCGATATCGGCGGTGTTCTTGCCGGGAGGCACCGTGCCGTGGTTGACGTTGATGCAGGGCTCGCCCGCCATCTTGCTGTCCAGCAACAGGCGGCTTTCATAGTTGGGGCAGCCGAAGCCGGCCACTTCGTCTGCGTGCCAAATGTAATGTTTACTCATTTCGGATTCCTCCAATATTTTATGTTACTCTCATTATCTGCCTATTTTTGTCATTTGTCAAGGCTTTTCACAAATTTGCCAGTTGATTTCACAAAGACCATGCTCCCGTAAAAAGGCATTGCACTTACTGAAATGCTTACACCCGAAAAAGCCCCGATGGGCCGACAGGGGTGAGGGGTGCGGCGCCTCTAAAATGAGATGGTGAGGGTTGGTAATGAGCGCCTTTTTTGCCCGCGCGGGCGAACCCCACAGCAAGAAGACGATCGGCTCTTCCCTCCGGTTAAGACGGGCGATCACCGCATCGGTAAAGCGTTGCCAGCCGAGATCGGCGTGGGACATGGGCGCATGGGCACGCACCGACAAAATGGTGTTGAGCAACAGTACCCCCTGCCCCGTCCAGTCGGTCAGTTCCCCGTGCGAGGAGATGGGCAGTCCCAGATCGGCATGGATCTCCTTATAAATGTTCTGCAACGACGGCGGGATGTCCACGCCCCTTTTTACCGAGAAGCACAGCCCGTGCGCCTGCCCGTCGTTGTGGTAGGGGTCCTGCCCCAGTATCACGGCGCGCACATCCCCGTAGGCGGTCGAGCGCAGGGCGTTGAATACCAGTTCGGGCGGCGGAAAACAGGAATATTTCCGATATTCGATGTTCAGTTGCTTGATGATGTGGGAGAAGTAATCCGAATCGAGTTCACCGCGCAGGATCTCATCCCAATCGTTGCCAAAGCGCACCATTATACTTGTTTCCTTTCTTGACAGGAACTTAGATATCTACTATAATTTTCTTATAAACAAGTGCAATTGTCAACCCCCAATATGCACAAGCATATATCATATTTTACACCGTAAAATATATCATCCAAAGGATATCATCGTCCGACAGGACGATATCATTTCTCATTATTAAAGGCAAGAGGGTAGTTATGAGCGAAAACAAACTGGTGGATCTTTCCATTGAATTATCTGTCATGATCGTTAACATGGTTGACGGAATCAACGGCGGGAAAAGCGCCTACATGACCGATCAGTTAGCGCGTGCAGGCACATCGGTGGGTGCCAACATTCATGAAGCGCAATATGCGCAAAGCCGACGTGATTTTATTCATAAGATGGAGTTGGCGCTTAAAGAAGCCAGCGAAACCTCGTATTGGTTAACCCTTTTGTTTCGAACCAACCGCATCGACGAAGATACTTTCTTTTGCGCAGAACGGATATGCGGCAATATTCGGCGCCTGCTGATCGCATCCTGCACAACAGCAAAAGAGAAAAAATGATATCCTTTCCGAAACGGAAAGGATGATATACGCCAAGCGTATGATATCGTGCCTACGGCAGATGATATATGCCAAAGGCACATGATAAATTAAAGGAGATTTTCTTATGAATTCGTTTCGTTTGTGCAATCCGACACACATTGAGTTCGGGGTCGATGCCTGCGACAAGGCGGGGCATCTGTGTGCGCAGGCAGGCGCCAAGCGTGTCCTGCTTCATTTCGGCGGCAACCATGCCCGCCGTGTCGGTCTGGTGGAACGGGTGCGCAAGTCCCTCAATTTAGCGGGTATTACCGTATTTGAGTTGGGCGGCGTTCAGCCCAATCCTCGTGTGGAACTGTGCCGCATGGGCATTGAGATCTGCCGTCGGGAGCGCATCGACTTTATTCTGGCTTTGGGCGGCGGCAGTGTGATCGACAGCGCCAAGTGCATTGCCCTGGGCACCATGTATGACGGGGATGTGTGGAACTATTTTGACCGCATTGAGCGTGAAGTCGGGCCGGTATTGCCGCTGGGCGCCATTGTTACCATGCCCGCCAGCGCCAGCGAGAACAACAACTGCATGGTTATCAACAACGAAGCGCGCGCCCGCAAAAAGAGTTTTGCCCACAACAGCCTCTTCCCCAAGTTTGCCATTTTGGACCCTGCCCTGACGGTCACCATTCCCCCCTACCAGACGGCGGCGGGCAGTGTGGATATTTTAGCGCATCTGACCACCTTTTATTTTACCGATCTGGCGGAGAACGACATTGTTTACAATCAGATCGAGGCGGTGTCCCGTGCGGTAGTCAAGCACGCACCCATCGCCCTGGCGCAGCCCGACAATCTCGAATCCCGCGCACAGATCATGTGGGCGGCCACCATTGGGTTTAACGGGATGCTGTCGGTGGGCTGCAAGGCCGACTGGGCGGGGCACACCATCGAGCACGAGTTCGGCGGCATCTACGATATTACCCACGGCGCGGGGCTGGCCATTGTCACCTTGGGCTGGCTGCGCTTTATGAAAGAAGAGGCCAAGGACAAGATCTTGCGCTACATCAAGGCCGTTTTTGATGTGGATACCGACGATGTTGATGTTGCCATTCAGACTCTGGAGGACTATTTCGTGTCGTTGGGCATGCCGGTGCGCTTCTCGCAGGTCGAGATCGGCAACGAATCCTTTGGGGATATCGCCGTGCGGCTGGAGCGGGAAAACGGCGTCTACGGCTCGATCAAGCCCATTGATAAGGACGGTACGCTGGAGATTTTGAATTTGTGCTTATGATACACGTGTCCCTGCGGGACACACTTCACAACACCGTTACTTCACAGCGCTTTGCGCTACTTCACAACGCAGTTACTTCACGAAAGGGCGTGAAGTATGCCAGTGGCACGTGAAGTACACCGATCGGTGCGTGAAGTACGCCTTTCGGCGTGTGAAGTGTCCCCGCAGGGGACGAAAAGGTAGAAACCTACGGTTTCTTTGATGTGATTATGCTGTTATCTGAATATCTAAAAAAAGAGTATGGCGAAAAACTCTATAAGATCTATTTGCACAGTGACTGTGGGTGTCCCGGCCGCTGTGCTTTTTGCGCCCATGGCGGCTCCTCTGTCTCCCCCGATGCCGCCCTACCCCTTGAGGAGCAGTACAAACAGGCGGTAGCCGCCATTTCCCGTAAATATAGGAATGGTTCTTATATTGCCTATTTCGGCAGTTATACCAACACTTACGGGGATGTGACGAGGCTGGAAGCGCTGTATCGGCGGGCGCTGGAACTGGACGGGGTGAAAATTCTGTCGATCGCCACCCGTCCCGACTGTTTGGGGGCGGAGATGCTGGATATGCTCTCACGGTTGCGACAGACGGCACCCGTTTGGGTGGAATTGGGGTTGCAAACGGCCCATGAGGGGGCGGCGGCGCGGTTTGGGCGCGGGTACGACAACGCCTGCTACATCCAAGCGGCGCAGGAACTGCGCAAACGGGGCATTACGGTGATCACCCATTGCATCTTGGGACTGCCCGACGATGACGATTTTGCCCCGACGGCCGCGTTGGTCAACGCTTACAGCGACGGGGTCAAGTTTACCCAGTTGTATTTGGTTAAGGACTCGGCGTGGGCGCACTCCGACATTCCTACCCTATCCTTAGAAGACTATACCGAGAGGCTGAGGCAGGCGATCGGGATGCTGGATGAGAAGATCGTACTGCATCGGCTGACGGGCGACCCGCCGCAAGAGGCCCTGATTGCCCCACTATGGTGCAAAGATAAGCGTAAGGCTAATAATTATATCCGAAACCTCTTACCTCTTAATTCTTAATTCTTACCTAAAAAAAAGAGGCTTACGCCTCTTTTTTTATGTGCCTGACAGGTACATGACCAGCCCGTGGGGCAGGAGTTTGCAGAGCAGGCGATAGCATTTATAAAACAGGGTGGGGGTGTAGATCCCGCGCCCTTTTTGGGCGGCGCGCAACGAGCCTTTGGCCACCCTGTCGGCATGGCAACGGGGCAGACCTTTCTCCAGTGCATGGGAGCGACCCACGATGCCGCCCGCTTGGAAAAATTCGGTGTTCATCGGCCCCGGGCAGGCGACGCATACCGAGATGCCCCTCTTTTTCAGTTCCCGTCGAAGCGTTTTGGAGAACTGGAAGACATAGGCTTTGGTCGAGCAATAGACGGCCATGCGGGTATTGGGGGCAAACCCTGCGATCGAGCCGACGTTGAGTATGACCGCGCCTTGTGTCATATAAGAAAGGCAGAGGTTGGTCACGCCCGTCAAGGCTCTCACGTTCAGGTCGGTCATGCGGGTTTGGGAAGACAGGTCCATATCGGCGAAATCGCCCACGGTACCGCAACCGGCATTGTTGATGAGGATGCGGATGTTGGGCTTTTCGGCTTCTAATTTTTCCGCAAGGGTGGCGAAGGCCGACTCCAAGGTCAGGTCGAGGGGCAGGGGGACGACCGTCTTATCGGGATAGGCCTCGCAGAGGGCTTGCAGACGGTCGGCACGGCGGGCGATGATCCAGATTTGGTCGAGGCTCTCGTCAGCACTCAGCAGGCGCAGGTATTCCTGCCCCAGTCCCGCTGAGGCGCCGGTCAATATGGCAATATTCATAAAAAACTCCTTTATTTGATGGTAGGTATAGTGTATAATAAAAATAAAAAAAGGTCAATGATATGAAGAAAATACTTGGTTTTCTATTGATTTTCCTGTTGCTGACGGGCTGTTCGGAAAAGAGTTTGATGACGGTGGACGGGGTTGAAGTGTCGCAGGACCTGTATCACTATTATTATCAGTCGGTCGCCGACCAATACGAGGGCGACACGGCCGCATCGGAAGCACGGGAACTGTTGCGGGCTCACGTGACGGTGATCCGTTTTGCCGAGAAGTACGGCATCGCCCTCTCGGATGAAGAAAAAACGGAGATCGACCGCCAGATCCAATCGGCCAAAAACCGTAACGACGATTTTGCCGAGCAACTGTCCGAGCAACATCTGACCGAGCCCCTCTATCGGGAATTGTGTCGGCACGATGCCTTGCGGGAAAAACTGATGGCGCATCTGCACGCTTCGGTTTACGCGGTGACCGAGGAACAGATGCACGAGATCATCGAAACCGAATTTATTTGCGCCCGCCACCTCTTTTTTGAAAACACCGTTGAGGGTGCCGAGCAGGCGGCACAGGCGGCCGCCGAGCAACAGGCGGCGGGGGGGGATTTTGAAGGGCTGTTTATCGAGTATATGGGCGAGGACTATTCCGACGAGCCCTATCTGTTCGGCAAGGGGTACATGGTGGAGGAGTTTGAGCAGGCCGCCCGCGCCCTGTCCGTCGGGCAGGTCAGCGGGGCGGTGCAGACGGCCTACGGCTGGCACATCATTTACCGCCTGCCGATCGATTGGGACGCCATTGAGGAGAATTGGGACGCCATAACCGAGGAATATATCCAGACGCAGATCTCCATAGATATGGCGCAAGCGGCGGCTCAGTATGAAATTATTGAAAAATAGGTTGATTTTATCCTATTCTTTGTATATAATAAAAGCAGAGGTGATAGAAATGATGATCAATACCGATTATTTAATATCGATGACCGATGCCAACCAGAATTTCTCCCGTGTGACCCGTCAGGTGGATCATGATGGAATGGCGGTTATTCTGAAGAACAACAAGCCCAGTTATGTAGTTGTGGATTTTGAGGAATACAATGCCATCGCGGCCGCATTGCAGATGCGCAAGGCTCGGATTCATGAGGCGGCGGATGCGCTGATTGAGGAATATCGTCCCGCCTTTGAGGAACTGGCCAAATGATTGTATTGACGGTGGACGAGGTGATTGCCTTACAGGAGAAACTGATCGCTCAAACCGGAGGCAGTCAAGGGCTGCGGGATCGCGGTTTGCTGGAATCGGCGCTATACAGCGCCCACAGTGCGTTTGGCGATCAGGAGCAGTATCCGACCGTTGAGGAAAAGGCGGCGCGCTTGCTATATGCACTGGTTCGCAATCATGCTTTTGTTGACGGCAATAAGCGCATCGGTGTACTGATCATGCTCCTGACTTTGCATCTCAACGGAATCCCGTTTTCCTGTTCACAGGATGCCTTGGTTCAGATTGCTTTGGATGTTGCAGACGGTAAGGCGGATTATGCAGCTGTTCTGGCATGGATACGATCGCAACAGAATTAAAGGAAAAGAGTCATCTTGCGATGACTCTTTTTTGATGGAATCTTTTGCGGCGCCAGACCGACGGAAACCAACAAAACGGTATTATCTTACATCAGCGAGTTGCTTCGATAAAGGTATCAAGAATCGTATGGATATAGGGTAGCTTAGATTTGTCTATATTCTCCAATTTCCTGCTGATGGCCAGCAATTCTTGATCGTCTGCAGATAGTTCGACCAACCCCAACAAATAATCTGCCGATGTATGCAGCACATGACACACCCGAATCAATGTTGCAATTGAAATACCCACTTTCCCTGCCTCTACATCCGCTAAAAAACGTGTACTCACATCGAGTAACTCCGCTAAATTCTCGCGGGTCATTTTCATATTTAAGCGAAGATTTTTAATGCGTACGCCTAATACGGCATGATTCAATAATGTACTCATAGTTATATCTCCTTACCATTACTACCTCCAGTATAAAATGAATTAACAATTCATAAAATGATGTAATATATCACTTGACAAATGATGTGCTACATCATATACTATAGTAGATTTTACAAAAAGGAGAATATTATGTATGAAAAAAATCACAGCTCTTATTTTAGCCCTCAGTCTCATTTTATCGCTTACAGGATGCATAAAATCCTCTAGTGACAATCCGCAACAAGACCTACCCGTACAAAACAATGAAATATCCTCTCACCCATCAAAATCGGAAAGCTCATCTTCTTCCGAGGAGAACACATCAACTCCTGAGCAAATGACCGAACCATCCGCACCAACCTTAAAACCAACTACTATTCCATCATCAAAGCCGTCAGGCACATCCTCTGTTAAACCATCTGCGTCCCAATCTTCGTCCTCTCAATCCTCGTCTTCGTCTACACCTACCCCTAAGCCAGAACCGGCCCCTACACCGGATCCGACACCTACTCCCGAACCAACACCTGATTCGTTACAAATAGAGGATATTTACGGCATCTATAAATATTCTAATCCATTAGCATCACAATCTCGCAGTGCAAATCCGGGATACGATCTTGTTGATGCCACTATGGCAATAACTGATGGAGCAATATGGCAGGAAGGCTTTATTTACGGAAGCGTTGCCGGATTTGGTTATACATATACTGTACAGAGCATCGAAAATACTCGATTTACCCTTGCTCTTGAATCTGAAAACGGTTATGGTATAAATAAAGAACCTGCAACTGGTACGGTTGTTTTTGATGTTGATGATGAGCAAAAAATTCTTACAGTAGTATCTTTTAATATTGTCGGCATGTCGGGTATGGATCTTGATGCCGCCCGAGAGTGGCTTGCCCCTGATATAAGATACATCAGGACAAGTGAAGCAGTTGCTCAGAATGAAATTTATGGTGAATATACAGCGGAATGCTTCATCATTTCATCTACTGATCAATCCATAACTGAGGAATCTAGTCTCGTTACACTACAGATATCTGCCGATCGTATTCGTGTAAGTAGCATGTGCGATAACGAGTATTATACTAAAGAATGGAATTATAGCGTATCTGGCTATTTGCCGACAAGTAAAAAAGAGTTATATGTAAACAATAATGCTCAAAGCGGATGGATTACAGTTGAATACAATAAGACAGGAACCCTAACGATTATCTCCCGTGATGATACTTTTTCAATCGTCGGTTTTCATGATTGGTTTGCCTCGGGTACAGTCTACACAAAAGTATCTGCATAACAAAAGAGAGTCATCTTCCGATGACTCTTTTTTGATGGAATCTTTTGCGGCGCCAGACCGACGGGGAGAACAACAGCAGCATGGGGAAGATCTCCAGACGGCCGAGCAGCATATTAAAGCTCAGCAATAATTTCGACCAGGGAGAGAATCCGGAAAAACTGCCCGTCGGACCAACCTTGGAGAGGCCGGGGCCGATGTTGTTGAAGCAGGCGCTAACGGCGGTGAAGTTGGTGGTAAAATCAAACCCTTCCAGACTGATCAGCAGAACGGAGACGATAAAGATCATCAGATAGACCACCAGATACACGTGAGTACCCCGCACCACCGTATCATCCAGCCGCTTGCCCTCAAAATGCACCGTTTCCACGGCGTTGGGATGGAGTGTGCGGCGCAGGTTGCGGCACGCCGTTTTAAAATAGATGACCAGACGGGAGATCTTGATGCCGCCGCCGGTACTGCCGGCGCAGGCACCGAAGAACATGAGCAGGATCAGAATAAACTGAGAAAAGGTTGGCCACAGATTAAAGTCGACGGAGGAGAACCCCGTAGTGGTAATGATGGAAGAGACTTGGAAAAATGCATGGCGCAGACCCGTCCAGAACGAGCCGTACATATGAGTAATATTCACGGCGATCAGCACAACGGATGCCGCAACGATACCCAGATAGGCGCGCAATTCCTCGCTCTTAAACACGTCCCGCACCTTGCCGATGAGCAGGAAATAAAACAAATTAAAATTCACACCGAAAAGCAGGCAGAAGATGCCGATAACCAACTCATAGTACACATTATTATAGTGTCCGACCGAGAGGGCGTAGTTGGAGAAGCCGCCCGTGCCCGCCGAGCCGAACGAATGGATGCAACTATCATACAAACTCATGCCGCCGCAGACCAGCAACACGATCTCCAGCACCGTCATCGCCAGATAGATGCCGTACAGGATGCGGGCGGTGTCGCTCATTTTGCTGACCAATTTGCCCGCGGTGGGGCCGGGGACTTCGGCGCGCATCAGGTGCATGGCCGAGCCGCCCGACGAGGGCAGAACCGCCATGACGAAGACCAGCACACCCATACCGCCCAGCCAGTGGGTCAGGCTGCGCCAGAACAGCAGGCCCTTGCCCATGGCTTCCACGTTGGTTAAAATCGAGGCACCGGTCGTGGTGAAGCCCGACACCGTTTCAAACACGGCGTCGATATAATTGGGAATCGCACCCGACAGACAGAAGGGCAGCGCGCCGAACAGTGAGAGCAGGATCCAAGACAGGGCGACGGTGACCAGCCCGTCACGGGCGAAGATGGCGGTGTTATGGGGGCGGTTGGTGACCAATACCAGCCCCAGCGCCAGTAAAAAGGCGATGATCACGGCAAAGGCGGTGAAATCCCCCTCGCCGAAATACAGGCAAACGCCGGCGGGCAGGACCATGGCCAGCGCCTCGACCAGACAGATCTTACCCAAAATATAACCGATCATTTTGACGTTGAGCATGGCGTTACCTCAGAATGTCGCGCAGGTCGGTCAGTTCGGTATCGGTGGTGACGAGGATCACGTCGTCGCCGCTTTGCAGGCTGTCATGACCCG
>JAZNYQ010000086.1:0-7713 GCA_045594545.1 Eubacteriales bacterium
GGCTGGAGTGATTCTTCATCATTAAAAAGAATAATTGCATCTTTGATTACCGGAAATCTTTTCTGTATTTCATACCCCCATTTCTTTATGTTTGTATGGTAATCAATTTTAAATTTTGGATTTACCGCAAGAGCAATTTCTTTTCCCACAACATCGATTTCACTACATACTGCTTGATAGAGCTTTAGATATTCAATGGAATACGCCTTGCCGTTTGTGTTATCAAACGCCACGAACCGTTTTGTCTCAACAAACTGTTCTTCTAACTCAAGATAATATTCCCAATAACTTTTCAGAAACTGTTTTAGGTCTGTCATTTTATATCTCCATTATGCACATTACCATTTGTGTTCCAATTTCGCAAATTTTTCAGCCATGGTTGGATTATTCCTTGTTAACCGTTTTATGGTGATATCCTCAGCCTTATCATTTGCCAGCCGTAAATTGTTCTCAGAAGAAAGCAACGCCTCTTTGGTTTTCTGCAGATGATCTATCGTTTTATCGATCTCATCAATGGCTTTTTGGAATCTCTCACTGGCCAACCTATAATTCCTGAAGAACTTGTCCTTAAACTCATTCAAGTCTTCTTCGAAATGCGTAATGTCGATATTTTGATTGCGGACAGCAACAAGATCCTGTTTGTACTGCAAAGAATTTAACGCTGCATTTCTTAACACAGTAATGATGGGAATAAAGAACTGCGGTCTTACCACATACATTTTAGGATACTTATAAGATACATCTACTATACCCGTATTATAGTATTCATTATCTGCTTCGAGCATGGTGACCAACACCGCATATTCACAGTTTTTTTCTTTTCTGTCCTTGTCCAGTTCCTTGAAGAAATCCTCATTCTTATGCTTGGTTGCCGTCGTATCCATTTCGTTCTTCATCTCAAACATGATGGAGATGAATTCCACTCCGTCAGGCGAACTCTCACGATAAATAAAGTCTCCCTTGCTGCCGGTCTTGATATCATTATCCTTTTCAAAATAAGCATTCTGAAACGCAGTCGCACGTAATTTATTAAATTCCATTTCACAATGTTGTTCCAGACTTTCACCTATCATTTTGGTGGATTGGCGCGCCTTAAAATCTTTATAATAGGCAATTTCATCTTCTCTTCGTCGGATCTCATCCGCGTGTTTTTCGCAAAGTGATTTTTCCTTTAGCGTCCATTCATTCTCGCTGAGTCTGATTTGGCTTTGAAGTTCAAGAATTGTCGTCTCCTTTTCCTGTACTGCATTTCTGATCGCCAAGTCCGTGCTTGTCTTTTTTAGTTCAAGTTCGCCCTTTAATTGTGAGATTTCAATATCTTTTTCTGCAAGTTGCTTGTCCTTTTCCGATTCAATTTTTGATACGGCAATCTGAATGGCCGAATCTTTTTCAGCACGATAAACTCTTTGCCGCTCTAATATTTCTTTTTCGAACTCCTTATCCCTGACCTGTTTGACAATCGCGGCATATCCGGATTCATCGACCTGAAATACCTCTCCGCATTTGGGACATTTTATTTCCTGCATAATTCACTTCCTCTCTGTTTCTTGTTTCCCAATTACATTATTTTTTAAAGATGCTTTGTTTCTTATCTTGCCTCGCGCTAAAGGTAACTCATCATTATAATCCTCCTAAAAACAAAAAGTGCGGCTACCGAAGTAACCGCACAAAAAACGCAAACCTCGATAGTCGCCAAACCAACTCTGCGGAAAAGGAATCCCTTGCACCTACAGAAACGAAATTTGCATTTTTATCAAATTCATTTTGTAGATAGCAAAAGAATATAATACTCCCTTTGTCGCATTATACTTTCCGCATCATTCAGTTGGTTTGGCGATTATCATTATATCACACACATAAACAAAATGGAAGACTTTTTTAATTTAAACAATAATGAAACTGAGACATCCGTCACGGGGCGGATGTCTCAGCCTTTTTGATCAAGTCAAGTTTTTGGGAGCGGGTGAGTTTTTTGATCGCCGCTTCCCGTTTGAGCGCGGTGCTTTTGTCGGGCAGTTCCTCTTGATAGACGAGGGTGAGCGGGCCGCGCGAGCGGGTGTATTTGGCGCCCTTGCCGCTTTGATGCATCGCCAATCGTCGCTCCACGTTATCGGTCGAACCCGTATACAGGGTATCGTCCCCACAACGCAGGATATAGACAAAATAACTCATCGGCACCTCTCCATAAAGGCACGGGTCGCCGCCTTGCACCGCTCCGGCTCCATCAGGAAGGATTGTCCGTGTCCCGCTCCCTCAACCACAACAAATTCCTTTTCACTCGTACAAGCATCAAAGGATCGCTGAGTCATTTCAAACGGCACATAATCATCGGCTGTGCCGTGGAAAAACAGAACCGGATATTTGGCTTCTGCCAAGGCTCTCTCGGTCGACCATTCGGTCTGTGAAAAATCGCCCAGCCAACGACACCACCAATTCATCAGATCGCAAATCGGCCAATCGGGCATCCCCATCTTGTGGCGAATGACCTTGGCGATAATCTCACGGGGCGAAGTAAAGCCGCAATCGGCCATAATGCCTGCCACCTTGGGCATTTCCTGATTGGCCGCCATCATAACGGTAGCCGCACCCATTGAGATGCCGCATAGGAAGATCCGCCCCTTTACGCGGGGAGCGATATGTTCCACCCACAAAGCGGCATCCTTGCGCTCATGGATGCCGTAGGTTATGTATTTGCCCTCACTTTGTCCGTGAGATCGTTGATCCACAAAGAGAACATTATACCCTTCGTCCAGATAAAAAGTACCGCCAATGGAGAAATCACCAAAGGGCGTCGAATGAAACCCGTGGAAACAGATGACGGTATCTTCGCACCCACGGTCAAAGTAAACGGCGTGAAGTTTGAGCCCATCATGTGAAGTGATATACAGGTCTTCCCACGGACCGGTCTTGAGCCGCTCCACCGCCGGATCGATGATGTCCCGCCAAGCCGCCACCGGATCGACTCCCGTATTGTTCTGATGCAATTTTGCCGGCTTACGGTTATGCGCCATTCCGAAAGCAATATAACCGGGCACCAGCAGTCCACCCGCCAGCAACACCACACCGATTCCGATATATAACCAGATCATACCATCACTCCTTTTCTTTATTGTACTCCATTTTTTTGGAAAAGTCAAAGAAAATGCCCATGGGCAGGATATGCCCATGGGCCTGTTTGCTTATATGCGAATTCAAACCCGGAGCGATTATCCGGCAAGAATATTTCCTTACCCTCGCTCTTTATTTGAAGTCGTTTGGTTGCTTACTGCATGTTGGATTCGTACTTGGAGATCATCTTCTTTACCATCTGACCGCCAACCGAACCGGCCTGCTTAGAGGTCAGGTCACCGTTGTAACCCTGCTTAAGGTTTACACCAACTTCGTTGGCACACTCCATCTTAAAGCGGTTCATGGCTTCCTTGTTGACCGACTTGCTGTTGTTGCTGTTACTCATGAAATTCACCTCCCTTTGGTATGATTTCGTCATTATTTTAAGACAAAATCAAGAAAAAACACAAAGGAATTTCTGGAATTTCTGAATTTTTCGCTGTTTCTCTTATTATTTTTTGTCAAAATAGATCATATGAGAAACCTGAACTCTCGGGAAGTAGACATTCAATCCCTTAGTCATCAACTGCTCACCGGTAAACTCATGGGTCTCATCGGTATCGGCATTACGAACTACATAGGTAGCCTCCGCCTCCAGGCCTTTCAGGTAGAAATTCGTATGTTCTTCCTTCGACTGATTGGGACGGAAGCAGACCAGATACCCTCTGCCCTCTTCAGGAATGTAATATTCATATCCGTCATATACTCAAGTGCTTCCGGATCTCCAAATAACAAAAATACACATCCTTGGCTCTCCGGCATATTTTATCTATATAAAAACGGCTGTTTTTTTCAAAACAGCCGTTTTCTTATTATATTTTATTGATGTAGATGATCAGCGAAAGATTGGGCGCAGGGAAATCGAGGGCCAAACCGGTGGTCATCAATTTCTCGCCGGACAAGGTTAATTTCTGCCCGTTATCCGCCAAGGTCAGTTCATACGTGGCGGCAGGATCCAATCCTTTCAGAATGAGGGTGCCGTCCTGTTCGATGCAGTTCGCCGGACGGAACGCCATGAGCATACCCCGCTCTTCTTCAGGAAGGAAGAACTCATAAACAGCCAAAACCTTATCATACGCTTCGTCTACGCCGCTGGCCAGGATGTAATAATCTCCCCGCATCATCTCACGGGTCACTTCAAATTCTTCCGACATCTGCTTATACCAAGCGGCATCCGAAACGGTGAAGTTGCCGTATCCGCCGGCAAACAGGGATCGGAACGCATAGGTGGAACCGGACCCGTCATTACTCCAGCCGCTGGTCGTCAACGGCAACCACCAGAAGGTATTGGCCGCCTGATGTCTGGTACCGTCGGCATTACCCTTTTGGGTTCCGGCGTGCAGGTCGCTGCGCCACAGGCAAACGGCGCGTCTTACCGTTTCCATATCCAAACGGGTGCCGCCCGAAGCACAGTTATCGATCATCAGCCCGGGAATTCTTTCCTTAAGCCCGTCGTAGAACCGATAGAGATTGGTAACGTAGTGGATCTCGGTAATACCCACGCGGTTAGCGCCCAGCGTTTCGTCCTTCATCTTCCAATTTCCCGTCCCCCAGAATAACAACTTCCCGTTATATGACACAATCTCATTTGCCTGATCCACAAGGACAAGTCTCGCATACATGGATGTATTGTTATGCGAATGGTAGGTTTGATTAAAATACATAATCAATCCTTTGTCGCCCCATGTATTGTGACCGTGTATGCCGCTCCCCGGCGCCACAACATTCTTGATGATTGGTTGTGCTCTTGTTTTTGTGCTACATTGCCTGTACCGTCAGTGTAGCATAATGAAAAAATTCTTGTCAATTTAATTTATCGTTTGGCATACATTTACATTTCCTAATCATTCATCTTTTGTCTTTGCATGTCTTTTCAGGAAATGTTTAGATAATGAGCAGACCATTTTAAGAAATTAATGGAAATTTCATTGATATTGTATCGTTTTCCCCATATAATAAAAAGTATAAGGAGGAAAAACGGCATGAAATGTTGCATTTTTGGGGCGGCAAGCCCCTTAATTGATCAAAAATACATCGAAAAAACGGAAGAATTGGGGCGTTTTTTAGCAAAAAAAGGACATAGTTTGGTCTTTGGTGCAGGGGCTAACGGGCTGATGGGCGCTGCCGCCCGCGGCTTTTCCGAGGAAAACGGTTCCATTATCGGCGTTATTCCCCACTTCTTTCGAGAAGAAAACATCGAGGAAATCTATCAAAATTGCACCGAAATCCTATATACCGAAACCATGCAGGAACGCAAATTTACCATGGAGGAATTGGCCGACTGCTTTATTATCGTACCCGGCGGCATCGGTACTTTTGAAGAATTTTTTGAGGTGCTCACCTTAAAACAACTCGGCCGCCACAACAAACCCATCATCATTTACAACATCGATAATTATTATGAGCATCTGGAAGAAATGATGGCCCAATCGATGGCCGATCACTTTATCAACGAAAACTGCCACGCGTTATATGAAATCACGGAGGATCCGGATAGGCTGTTAGCCTATCTGGAAAATCCCGACCAACCTCAACTTTCCGTACATCAGTTAAAGGACGGTTAATATGGATCTTCATACCTATCACAAACTGATCACCCTGATTCGGCGGTTGCTGGATGTAGACAAGCCCGTAGTGCCGGTGATCGAGGCCCCCTCCAACAAGCCTGACTTTCGCCCGTCGCCCGTGCGCCAACCCTTTCCGGTGGCCACGGCCGAGAGTTGCGGCATACCCTCTTCACATATCGAAAACTTTTTACACGACTTGGATGCTGACCGCACACTGGACATGCACGGGGTGAGCATCTACCGTCACGGCCGCCGCCTTGTCGATGCTCCGTTCGGCGCGTATGACCGCGGGGTGTGGCATATTACCTATTCCGAATGTAAATCCATTACCGCACTGGCCGTCGGCATGTTGGTAGATGAGGGAAAACTGGACATCAAAGAGCGTTTGATCGACATTTTTGAGCGCACAGGCCTATCCAAACTCACCCACGCCAACATCACGGTAGAAGATCTGCTGACCATGCGGTCGGGTGTAGCGATGAACGAGTCGGCGGCGGTGACCGAGTCGGAATGGGTGAAATGCTTTTTCGAATCTGCGGTAAAGAATCCCGGCACGACCTTTCACTACAACAGCATCAACACCTACATCCTGTCGGCCATTGTGACCAAACGCACAGGACAGGCCTTGGTTGAGTACCTGCGCACTCGCCTGTTCACCCCGCTGGGCATTGAAAACTACTACTGGGAAGCCTCGCCCGAGGGCATTACCAAGGCGGGGTGGGGACTCTATCTCCTGCCCGAAGATCTGGCAAAGATCGGACAACTGGTACTCAATCATGGGGCATGGAAGGGGCATCAGTTGGTAAGTGCCGAGTGGGTAGAGCAGATGATCACCAAACAGACCGAGACACCGACTCAGACCGGCAATTTCAATTACGGCTACCAAACGTGGGTAGGGCGGCAAAACGATTCGTTCCTGTTCAACGGGATGTTCGGGCAAAACGTGATCGGCTATCCCGAAACGGGTATTTTGATCGTATCCAATGCCGGCAACAACGAACTGTTCCAGCAGAGCCGATTTTACGAATTGGTAGAAGACTATTTTTCCCGTCCGTTCGGGGCTCCCTTGCCCGAAGACCTTTCGGCGCAGGAATCTTTACGGCGCACCTGTGATATGCTGGGGCGACGCTCCGCCTTTTTGGAGCAACCCTCGCCCAGCCGTTGGCGGCGGCTGTTCCATCCCATTTCCACCCGCCGTGAACAGGAGCAGTTACGGGATCGCATTACCGAACTGAGCGGTCGTAAATTCGTTTTGCCAACGGATAAACAATCCGCCTTAGGGCTGATGCCCGCCTTTATGCAGGCGGTGCAAAACTGCTACAGCAGTGGATTGTGCGCCATTGCCTTTCACGAGCAAGAGGGGGAACTGTGGTGCGATTTTACCGAACGGGAGCACACCCATTCCTTTGCCATTGGTTTTGATCTGCCCGCCTATACGGTGCTCGATTTCGGACAGGAACGCCATTGCATAGGAGTAACGGGCGCTTTCTCCCAAAATGAGGATAACATTCCCGTGCTCAAGGTGCGGGTGTCTTTTCTGGAATCGTCACACGCCCGATTGATCAAATTCTTTTTTGAAGAAGACGGACTTCGCTTGAAAATGGACGAGATGCCGGGGGTCGGGTGCCTACAATTAGCGGTATCCAACGCCACCGAAGGGGACAATCCCTCCCGCCTGTTACAGACGGTAGTCAAGAGCAAGAGCAGTGACGTGATCGCCTATCTGCTGCGCCGCGCCTTTCAGCCTGAAATCTTTTTACCTGAAGAATAAAGAAAGAACGCAGAATTTTCTGCGTTCTTTTTTACTCTTCCACCTGTTTACTCATGGCCTGCGCCACCAGAGTTACCCCTAAACAAAATCCATGATAAAACCCTTGTTCGCCATACTCCAACAGATACTCATCCGCATTACCGATATATCTGGATAATTGCTCTTTCCCCTGTTCATCCAATCTCCTTTCCAACGCTTCTAAATTTCGCCCCATCAACCGTTCCAGTTCTTGCATCTTTTCATTTTTTAGGCCGGAATCGTTCATAG
>JAZNYQ010000087.1:0-9214 GCA_045594545.1 Eubacteriales bacterium
GCAGGTCGGTCAGTTCGGTATCGGTGGTGACGAGGATCACGTCGTCGCCGCTTTGCAGGCTGTCATGACCCGAGGGGATGATGATCTCACCCGAGGGACGAACGATGGCCGCCAACAGTACGCCCTCTTTGATGGGCAGATCTTTGAGCGATTTGCCCAGATCGGGGAAGGATTCGGTGACGGTAAATTCCAGCGCATCAACCTGACCGCTGATGAGATGGTGCAGCGTTTTGGCGGGCAGACCGTCGGCATTATGCATGGCACGCACATACACCAAGATGCGCTCGGCCGTGACCTCGGCGGGCGATACCACCGTATCGAGCAGACCCGTCTGGTCGATCAAGGTGCGCAAACTTCGGCGGTTGACCTTAGTCACCACCTTGCAATCGTGGTCGTGCGACACGTTCATGGCCATAAGGATATTGGTTTCGTCGATATCGGTCAGCGCGACAAAGGCATCGACCTCGCCGATACCCTCTTCGACCAGCAGTTCGCTGTCGGTCCCGTCGCCATGGATGACCAGCGCACGGGGGGCGATCTCGGCAAAGTGGCGGCAGCGCTCCTCGCTCTGGTCGATGATCTTGATGGACATACCGGCATCGGCCAGCGCCTGCGTCAGATAGTAGCCGGTGGTGGAAGCGCCCACCACGATGGCCGAGCGGGCACGGCTGTGCCGCATACCGATGGCGCGGAAGAATTTTTCCAGCATCTGAGCTGGTGCGGTCAAATAAACGGTGTCCTCGGCCTGCAGGGTAAAATTACCCGAGGGGATGGTGACTCGACCTTGGCGCATAACGGCGCAAATAAGCACCTGCACACGCAGTTTCTTATTCAGATCCATCAACCGAATGCCGCATAAAGGCGAATCGGCATGCAGATGGTGTTCGATCAGTTCGATACGGCCTTTGGAGAAGGCTTCTACCTTACTGGCCCCCATCAGGCGCAGGACACGGGCGATCTCACGGGCCGATTCCTTTTCGGGATTGATGGCCATGGTCAGACCCAATTCCCGACGCATGAAGCGCAACTGCTTCTCATATTCGGGATTGCGCACACGGGCAATGGTATGCGCCGCACCCAGTTTCTTGGCCACCAGACAGGCGATCATGTTGATCTCGTCGCTGTCGGTGGTGGCGATCAGCAGGTCGGCATTGGCTACGCCTGCCTCCCGCTGAATGTCTAAATTGGCGCCGTTGCCCTCCACGCCCAGCATATCATAGGTGTTGACCAGACGCTCCAACACGGATGCCTCGGTATCAACCACCGTTACATTGTAATTATCCCGTGCCAGCTGGGCAACCAACGCCTGCCCGACCTTGCCGGCACCTACAACAATTATATTCATGATATCCCTCACTTTACTATTCTCTATTATATAGCATTTTGCGAAAATTTCAAGTACCTATATCGTATCAAGGAAACCGTAAGCTTTCCTTAATATAATATATTTCAAATTGTATATTTCTTATAAAATATCCATTCCGTATTGACTTTTAACCTGAAATAGATTATAGTTTACAAAAGAGGTGATACGATGTACAAACGGATTCGTGATTTGCGGGAAGACCGTGATCTGACCCAAACGCAGGTAGCCAAGATGCTGGGAATGTCGCAGACGGGGTATTCGAAATATGAAACGGGCGAGAATGACATTCCGACGGCGGTGCTGATGGCCTTGGCTGATTTCTACCAAACCAGCGTGGATTATTTGCTGGGGCGGAGCGATCAGAGATAAGGAAATAAATTGTTGTTGAAATAACAACAAAGATGCGGTATAATGGAGAAAGTGTACGAAAGTTAGGAGAAACGTTTGTGAACTACATTATACTGGATATGGAATGGAACCAGCCGCCGCATCCCAAGCGGATGGTGCGCAAGCCGGTGGTGCTGGTGGGCGAGGTCATACAGATCGGTGCCGCCAAGGTCAACGAGGCGCTGGAGGTGATCGACACCTTTAAGGCGATGGTGATGCCTCAGTTTTACACCCACATGCACAAGCACGTGACCCGCGTGACGGGGCTGACCGATGACGATCTGGTCCAAGGACTTCCCTTCCCCGATGCCTTCGACGATTTTGCCAAGTGGTGCGGCGAGGACTGCGTGATCCTCACCTGGGGACCCGACGACATTCCGATGCTGCGCACCAACATGATGCTGCACGGGCTCGATTGCACTCTGCCGCCCTGCTACGACCTGCAGGTCATCTACGACGGGCAGATCACCCATGAAAACCGCCAGCACTCCCTGACGGCGGTCATGGAAAGTTTGGGCGAGCCGGCACTCGATGCTCACGATGCCTTAAACGATGCCCTCAACACCGCCAAGGTGTGCCTGCATTTAGACATGGTCAAGGGGCTGGCCGAATACCCCGTGCCCACCCGCAACGGGCAGGAGCGCAAGGGTGAAGCCTACGCCAACAAGGAAGAGGCGATTCGGGAACTGCGAGAAGTATACTGTCCGTTTTGCGGTCGCCCTTTAATACTGAATGTATTTAAGGAGCAGGATTCTCGGCACACGATTTCGGAGGCGGAGTGCGAGGGCGGGCATCATGTAACCGTGACCTTCCGTTTTACCAAGTGGCCCGATCGGTTATACACGGCGTCCCGCATCTTCACCGAGCAGACGGTCGATTCCTCGGCCGAGCCGCCGCAGAAGAAGCGCCGTCGCCGCCGCAAAAAGAAAACGAGCGAAAAGAAAGAGCAGGCATAATGCCTGCTTTTTTAATGGAAAAAAGGACTCCCGAAGGAGTCCTTTTCCCTATACTTTATGCAAACTTATTTGATGGAAGCGTACATGAAGTACTTATAGCCGAGCGGGCTGGCGAAGAAGCCGTCGATCATGTCGCTGCACATAAAGATATCGGTGTAGTAGTAGATCGGGCAGATAGCGCCGGTCTCCATGAGGATATCTTCTGCGTCGTGCATGAGCTCAAAACGCTTGTTCGCATCGGTAGAAGACTTAACTTCAGCGATGATCTTGTCATAAGACTCGCCCCAAGTCTTGCCGTCGTAGCCGGCGAAGGACGCATGAGCGCCGCGGCCGAACTGGCAGTCGTTGTTACCGGAGGTGCTGTACCACATATCGAGGAAGGAGATGGGATCGTTGTAGTCGCCCAACCAGCCGTTACGGGCAACCGAGTAGTTGCCTTCCTTACGGGTATTCAGGAAGGTAGCCCACTCCTGAACCTGGATCTCGATCTCGATGCCGTATACGCCCCAAGCCTGCTGCAGATACTCAGCAATGGCTTCGTGGCCGGAACCTTCGTTGGTGAGGTAGATCAGTTTGGGGAAGCCAACCAGCTTGTTGTCTTCGCCAACGGTGAACTTACCGGAAGAAGCGGCAACGCCCTTGTGCAGTTCAACAGCCTTTTCGCAGTTGGCGGTGTAGTCTTCCTTAGCTACCGAGTAGTAGCCGGCACCGTCACGGTTAACACCGTTCTTCTCGATGAACTCTTTGCCATCGGGCTCAGTCAGACCCATGGCAACGAAACCGGCGGCAGGAACCTGACCGGCCTTACCGATCTCTTCGCAAACGTAGTTACGGTCGATCATCAGACCCAGAGCCTTACGGATGTCAGCCTTCTCGGTCTCGGTGAAGTCCTTGAGGGCCTCATCGTTTACGTTGAAGGAGACATAGTAGGTACCCAGCTGGCCTTCGATGAAGAAGTCCTTCTGGCTCTTCAAGGTATCAATTTCGTCGTTGGGAACGGAATCGATGAACAGGTAGGAGCCGTTCTGATAGTTGGTCAACAAGGAGGAGTCATCGTCGTTGAAGGCGAAGACGAGCTTGTCGGACTTCACAGCGTCGGCATTGTAGAAGTACTCGTTCTTCTCCAGAACCATCTGGGTCTGGGTGAACTCGGTTACCTTGTAGGGACCGTTGCCGATGTAGGTTTCAGCCTTGGTAGCCCAAGCTTCGCCGTTGGCATCCACAACATCCTTCTTGATGGGCATGTAGGTCGGGAAAGCGCACAGCTCGTTGAAGTAAGGAACATCCACGGGCAGAACGACAGTCAGGGACTTGCCATCTTCGGAAGCGGTAACGTTCAAGGTCTTAGGACCGTCAACATACACCAGATTGCCATCGGCATCGGTAGCGATGACATCTTCACCATCTTCATTGGTGGTCATGGCGTACATTTCCTGCATCTCGGCATAACCGTCGATGACTTCGAACATGTAGCCGTAGTCAGCACCGGTGGCCGGATCAGCGGCGCGGTTCCAAGCGTAAACGAAGTCTTCGGCAGTCAGAGCCGAGCCATCGCTCCACTTGAGATCGTCGCGCAGAACGTAGGTGTAGGACACAGTGCCGTCATCGTTCTTAACGGCGGTGGGCAGTTCCTTGGCCATTTCAGCTTTCAGAACCAGTTTGCCATCGGCATCCTGCTCGTAGCCGACCAGACCGGCGAACACATGAATGATGTAGGTCGCGCCGTCAACAGCCGAGTTGAGAGCCGGATCGATGGTGTCGGGGTAAGCGCCGACGTTCAAAGTCATGAACTCGGGCTTTTTGGCTCCGCCGCCGCAAGCAGCCAGAGAAACCAGCATAACAGCAGCAAGAACCACAGCAAGGATCTTTTTCATTTGGGTTTTCCTCCTAAAAAAATTTTTTAATTAGCGGGTTTTCCGCTTAATTACAGATTGTGGCAGGCCACGAAGCGGCCGGGCTCTACCTCACGCAGAGGCGGCATGCTCTCGGCGCAGGCGGCCGTGGCTCTCGGGCAACGGGTGCGGAACGGGCAGCCCGACGGCATATGCAACGGACTGGGCACGTCCCCCTCCAGCAGGATGCGCCGGTTGGCACGGGCGATCTTGGGATCGGGCACCGGCACAGCGGAGAGCAGAGAAATGGTGTAGGGATGCTTGGGGTTGTGATACAGGTCGTTGGCCGGACCGATCTCGACCAGTTTGCCTAAATACATAACGGCGATACGGGTGGAGATGTGCTTAACGACCAGCAGATCGTGGGCGATGAACAGATAGGTCAAGCCCAGTTTCTTTTGCAGGTCCTCGAACATATTGATGACCTGCGCCTGAATGGAAACGTCGAGCGCCGATACCGGCTCGTCGCAAATGATAAATTTCGGATCGACCGCCAAGGCTCTGGCAATGCCGATTCTCTGGCGCTGACCGCCCGAGAATTCATGGGCATAACGGCTGGCGTGTTCACTGGAAAGACCGACCAGATCCATCAGATACTTGATCTTCTCTTCCCGTTCCTTTTTACTGTCATAAAGTTTATGGACATCCAGCGGCTCGCCGATGATGTCCGACACCGTCATACGCGGGTCGAGGGAGGAATAGGGGTCTTGGAAGACCATCTGTGCCTGACGGCGGAACTCGGTGACGTCCTTGCCCGTTTTGATGGGATTGCCGTTGAAGATGACCTCGCCGGCGGTGGGCTGATACAGGTGCAGGATGGTACGGCCGACGGTGGTTTTCCCGCAGCCCGACTCTCCGACCAGACCCAGCGTTTCGCCCTCTTTGATGGCAAACGATACGTCGTCGACCGCCTTTAAGGTCAGCGAACGGAGAAAGCCGTTGGGGATCTTGAAATACTGTTTTAAGCCCTTAACTTCGAGAAGATTCTTATTATCACTCATTTTTATACATCTCCTCTACTTCTTCTTTGGTCAGGCGGCCTTCCGCAATGGCATCTTTGATATTATGCCAGCAGGCGGCGCCGTGGTCGTCGTTAATTTTCAGTTCCTTGGCCTTGCAATGCAGGCAGATCTTCATGGCCGCGTCGCAACGGGGGGAGAAGGGACAACCGTCGGGCATATTGAGCAGATCGACGGGGGTGCCGCCGATGGGCTCGAGTCTGCGGTCGTCGTCGCTCACGGTAGGAATGGAGCGCATCAGACCCTTGGTATACTCATGCTTGGGGTTGTAGAAGATCTCGTCGGCGGTGCCGTGCTCGCAGATCTCGCCGGCATACATGACGATGACCTCGTCGCACATCTCGGCCACAACGCCAAGGTCATGGGTGATCAGAATGACCGACATACCCAGTTGCTTCTGCAGATCCTTGATCAGATCGAGGATCTGGGCCTGAATGGTAACGTCGAGAGCCGTGGTGGGCTCGTCGGCGATCAGGATATCGGGTTCACAGGCCAGCGCCATGGCGATCATGACACGCTGACGCATACCGCCCGACAGTTCATGCGGGTACTGTTTGATCCGCTTCTCGGGCTCGGTGATGCCGACCAGACGGATCATTTCGATGGCACGCTCGCGGGCCTGCTCCTTGTTGCGATCGGTATGGAGCATGATGGCTTCCATGAGCTGGTTGCCGATGGTAAATACGGGGTTGAGAGAGGTCATGGGATCTTGGAAAATGATCGAGATCTTATTGCCTCGGATCTTGGCCATCTCTTTTTTATCGGCGCCGACCAGTTCCTGACCTCTATACTTGACCGAGCCGGAGACGATACGGCCGGGGCTCGACAAGATCTGCAAAATGGAATAGGCAGTGACCGACTTACCCGAACCGGATTCCCCCACGATGCCCAGCACCTTGCCCTCATCCAAGAAGAAGGAGATGCCGTTGACGGCCTTGACCTCGCCGGCGGGGGTGAAGAAGGAGGTATGCAGGTCTTTGACTTCTAATAATGACATGATATACCCTCCTTATTTCTTAAGCTTCGGGTCGAAAGCGTCGCGCAGACCGTCGCCCAGCAAGTTCAGGGACAGCACGATCAGGCAGATAGCCACGGCCGGAATGATCAAACGATGGGGATAGGAGCGCACGCCGTCGAGCGCGGCCGAGGCCAGCGAACCCAAGGACGGCATGGGCTTGGAAACGCCCAGACCCAAGAAGGACAGATAACTCTCGGTAAAGATGGCCGAGGGGATCTGCAGGGCGGTAGAGATAATGATAACCGAAATGCAGTTGGGCAGCATATGCTTTTTAATGATATGACCGCCCTTGGCGCCGGTCGATTTGGCGGCCAGCACATAGTCCATCTGCTTGATCGAGAGGATCTGACCGCGAACCAATCGAGCCATCGACACCCAGTAGAGCAGGGCGAAGACGATGAAGATGGAGATCATACCGGTACCCAGTTTCGACAGGAAAGGCACCGAGTCGATCATGGGCTTGAGTGTCTGATTCAGTACGGTAGAGAGCAGGATGATCATCAATAGGTCGGGCAAGGAATAGATGATATCGACAAAGCGCATCATGATCATATCGACCTTGCCGCCGTAGTAGCCCGAGATCGAGCCGTAGGTGGCGCCGATGATGAGCACGATGATCGAGGCGAAGAAGCCGACCAACAAGGACACGCGGGCGCCGTAGATGACACGGATGGCATAGTCACGCCCCGCGGCGTCGGTACCCATGATGTGCGGGAATATCTTTTCGCCGTTTGCGATGCGTTCCAGTTCGGTGGAGCCGTACTCGAACGGATCTAAGTTATTGTAACTGGGATCGACCGGCTGACCGGGGGTGATGCCCAGCTGCTGTTCATAGGAATAGGGATAAAAGGCAGGGACGATAAATACGATCAATACGATGGCCAGAACGATGCAAAGGCAGGTCATGGCGATCCAGTTCTTAGACAGGCGGCGCATACCGTCCTTAAAGAAGGTCGTAGACGGGCGCATCCGCGCCTGCAGGCTTTTCTCCTCGTCGCTGGCCAGACCGAAGGCGGCCTCCAGATCCACTTGCGAGGAGAAGAAATTCTTTTTCGGTTCCATTCTCTTTTCCTCCTTACGACAAGTCGACACGCGGGTCGAAGATCTTATAAGCGATATCGGACAGCAAGTTCATAATGACCATGATGGTGGCCAAGAAGATGGTGGTGCCCATGACCATGGGATAGTCACGGTTGATGATGGACGAGAAGAAGTACTTGCCGATGCCGCGCACGGCGAAGATCTGCTCAACGACCAGAGAACCTGTCAAAATAAAGGCGATCATGGGGCCGACGTAGGTAATGACCGGCGTGACCGAGTTTTTGAGCGAATGTTTGAAGATGACCTTGGTCGGCGACACGCCCTTGGCACGGGCGGTACGGATATAGTCCTGTCCCATAACGTCGAGCATGGAGGAACGGGTCAGTCTTGTAATGTAGGCCGTCGGATACATGGCCAGCGCCACGACGGGCAATACCAGACCCGCACCGGTCGAGCCGTTGGACGGGAAGAGCGGCAAGGCCACGCAGAATAGTAACAGCAATATCGTCGCGATAACGAATGAGGGCATGGCCACCGAGGCGGTGGAGAGCACCATGATCAGTTTATCGATCCATTTATCGTGGAAGACGGCGGCGAGGGCGCCCATGGTCAACCCCAAAGCGATGGCGACACAGGCGGCGATGATGCCCAGTTTACCCGATGTTTGGAAGCCTTCCATCATCAGTTCGGTAACGGTGCGGCCGCGGTTCTTGATGGACGGACCGAAGTCGAAATGCAACACGTCGTTCAAATAGGTAACATACTGCTCCATGATGGGCTTATCCAAGCCGTACTTGGCCTCGAGCTGGGCCGTGACGGCGGGCGTTGCCGCCTTCTCCGAGAGGAAGGGGCCGCCGGGAATGGCTTTCATGGCAAAGAAGGTAATGGTTATGACGAGAAATATCGTAAATATGGCAAGCAACACTCGCTTGACGATATACAGCGCCAATTTAGAATCCAATGCGTTCATCTCCTATGTATCATTTTCGTGGGTGTAGTACACGCACTTTAGACTATACTACCACATTTTTTTACAAATGGCAAGTTTAAAATGCACATTTGTTTACGAAATGTGCACAAAAATTAAGAGGTAGGAATTCAGAGTTCAGCGCTCTTACCTCTTACCTCTTAATTCTTAATTCTTAACTAAAAATGAGAGCCTCGGCTCTCATTTCTTAAATATCATGAATTTGGAAAAAATGTAGTTGAGCAGGACCACGACCGCCGTCATGATCATTTTCGCGCCCAGTCCCTCTATACCGAGCAGCGGCTCGCCCCACGCCGTCACGAGGGGGACGCCGACCAGTTCCACCGCACCGCTGACCAGCCGTGCCGACAGAAAGGTAAGTCCTTCGCGCCACACCGTTTGGGCTTTCCAATCTTTGCTCTCAAACACCCACTGTTTGTTGGTGACAAAGGCAAAGGCAACGGCGCAGACCCACGACAGGGCGTTGGACAGGATCACGTGACCCGTCAGCCATGAAAAGAGGGTAAAGGTCAGCCAACTGACCAGCGTGGTCAGCACACCCCAAAAG
>JAZNYQ010000088.1:0-1609 GCA_045594545.1 Eubacteriales bacterium
CAGAAGAGCGGCACCATCATCAATATCGGCTCCATCGCCGGCGTGGTCGGTCGCAACCGTGATATGTATCACAAGGCCAACAAGATGGAACAGCCCGTAGAATATGCCGCATCCAAGGGCGGCGTGATCGGTATGACCCGCGATCTGGCCGCTTTCATGGCGCCCTACGGGGTCACCGTCAATTGCATCTCCCCCGGCGGCTTTGATCGGGGCGAACTGCCTGAGGCCTTCGTCAAGGGCTATTCCGAACGTACTCCGCTGGGGCGCATGGGGCGTATGCAAAGCGATCTGCTGGGCACCGTCATCTTCCTGGCATCGGATGCCGCAGCCTATATTACCGGTCAGAATATCGTAGTGGACGGAGGATTTTCAACATGCAGATAACCGATCTGAAATTGCTTATCGCCGGTTGCGGCTCGATCGGCAAGCGCCACGCACAGGTGCTCTGGGAGATGGGCGTGAGAAATCTGACCGCCTGCGACCCCTTTGAAACCGCCCGCGAGAGTATGAAAGCGGTATTGCCCGAGATCACCGTTACCGAAAATTACGAAGAAACCTTGGCAAACGGAAATTTTGATGCCGTCTTTATTTTAACGCCCACCGCCATGCATCTGGATATGGCAGATAAGGCCCTGCGGGCGGGTTGCCATGTCTTTTTGGAAAAACCGCTGGCCAACACCCAGGATGGCGTCGAGGAACTCAAAGCCTTGGCCAAACAGGTAGACCGTAAGGTCATGGTCGGCTTCTGTTTCCGTTACCATGAGGTCTTGCGTAAGGCCAAACAAATGGTGGATGACGGGCTCATCGGCCGCGTGGTCAACGTGCGCGCCTTGGTGGGCGAGCCGTTCTACGAGGTCATGCCCAATTATTTGAATATGTACTATGCCAAGTATTCGGGCGCCTTTGAAGTGGTACACGATATCGATGTGGCCATTTGGTTTGCGGGACAGGATCTGGACGAGGTCTATTCGGTCTACGGCCCGTTTAGCGATATGGGTATGGATTCCCCCGAAACGGTGGAAATGCTCATCCGATTTAAGGACCGTTGCGCCGCCAATATCCATCTCGACTTCTTCCAGCAGCCCCGCCGTCGGTACTTAGAGGTGCTGGGCGTCAACGGTACCATCCTCGTCGAGTATACCTCGTGGGATAAAGCCACCATCACGTGGTACAATACCGATACCCGTAAGTGGCAGTCGCAGGAGTATGCGACCCGCCGCAACGATATGTTTCGAGATGAGGATACGGAATTTTTGAAAGCGGTCGTGGGCGAGTGCGAGATCACCTGCACCATCGACGAAGCCCTCAAATCCCTGCGTGCCGTCGAGGCCGTCTACCAGATCCCCGCCGAATACCTCAAATAAAAACGTTTGCACGAAGTGCAACATCATTGGGCGTAAGCCCACATCGTTTATTCCGTAGGATAACATCGTTTGCAGGGTATCGCAACACCATTTGGAATGAAGTTGACCAAACGGTCAAAAGATGTTCGAGCTTATGCTCGAAATGATGTGGTGTCCCTGTGGACACAAACACAAAAAGAAAACACTTCCCAAAAGGAAGTGTTTTCTTTTTGTCATTCGTATCCGAAAAAGAACTGGTCAAAAAC
>JAZNYQ010000089.1:0-5006 GCA_045594545.1 Eubacteriales bacterium
ACATACCCCCACTGGGTGTGATTGACCGCCTGCCGCTCCTGCGCAAAATACGCCTCCTCCGTCATGCGGTATTCCACCGACAATTCCTCGGGATAGAGCATCGACGGCTCCACCTGCAGATCGTCCGCACTCTCACTCGGCACGGCACACCCCGCCAGCATCAAAATCATCAAAAGAACCCCTGTTCCTCGCTTCATTTTTAGCCCCCTTACCTCTTAATTCTTAACTCTTAATTCTTACCTATCCGATCGGCAAACTGCGCCACCGTCACCGCTATCAGCACCAGCCCACAGCCGATCCATTCCTGCACGCTCAGCCGCTCGCCCAAAATCACCCAGCCCGACAAAAGGGCAAATACCGATTCCAGACTCATCAGCAACGTCGCCAAGGTCGGCGGCAAAAAGCGCTGTCCCACCATCTGCAGCGTGTAGGCCACGCCCGAGGACATCACCCCCACAAACAACAGCGGTCCCAGCGCCGCCAGCCATTGCTCAGGCGCCGCGCTCTCAAACAACAAACTCCCCGCGGCCGACACCACGCCCGCCACACTTAACTGCACCACCGACAACATCACCGCACAGGCGTGTCCCACAAAATGATCCACCAGCAAGATCTGCACCGCATACACCAGCGCACACCCCAGCACCAGCAGATCCCCCGCCTCAAAGGTGAAACTCTCGGTGATCGAAAGCAGATAGGTACCCGCCATCGCCACCGCCACACACGGCCAGATCGGCCACGGCACACGCTTGCCCAGCAACAGCCCAAAAATAGGAACCATTACTACATACAATACCGTTAAAAAACCCGCCTTGCCGGCGCCCGTCTGTGCCACGCCCGCCTGTTGCAGGCCGCTGGCCACGGCCAAGGCCACACCGCAGGCGGCACCGCCGAGCAACAACATCTTGGGGCGGCGCACCACGCCCGCCTTTTTTTCCTTATGTACCGCCACCAGCGCCACGGGCAACACCGCCAGCGCCCCGATAAAAGAGCGCCCCGCCGTAAAGGCCATGGGCGGCAAACTCTCCGCCCCCATATATTGCGCCACAAAGGCCGACCCCCAGATCACCACCGTGATCAACAGGCATACGACCCCGATCCAACTTTTACTCTTCATTTCCTACCTCTGAATTCTTACCTCTTACCTCTTAACTAAAAAATGGGTGGCGCACCACCCATTTTTTTATTTGGTTAAGAATAGTACCCCCAAGGTAGCAGGTCCACAATGACAAGAGATAGTACAGGACGCACGGCTGATCAGGATCTCGCCAAAATCGTGGTGTTTCACCAGTTCCTCGCGCACGATCTCGATCATCTTTTGATCGATGCCCGAATGGGTGATAAAGACACGGGAAGTGTCAATGTCGGGATAGAGCGCCATCTGATCCTTGACGTAGGATACCAGCACCTTGCCCAGATCCCCTCTATACTTCTTGTCAACCTTCATCGCCCCGTCTTCCTCGGTGTGCACCTTGATGGAGGGCTTGAGTTTTAAGAGATTGGCACCAAAGGCCAACACCGCCGAGCAACGACCGCCCGCCGCCATAAACTCCAGCGTATCCAGCACAAAGGACGCATGCGACTTGGGCACCAGCGCCTCGATGGCCGCCGCGATCTCCGCCGCCTCCTTGCCCTCTTCCCGCATCTCGCAGGCCCGCAGCACCAACAGCCCGATGCCCGTCGACAGATTCTTGGCGTCGATGACGAACACCTTGCCCTCAAACTCCTGCGCCGCCATGCGGCAGTTGTTGTAGGAAGAAGAAAGCGCCGAACCTAAGGTGAGATGCACAACCGTGTTGCCCGCCTCTACCATCGGCGTGAAGAAATCGATATACTCCCCTACGCTGATGGCGCTCGTCTTGGGCAGAGCCTTGTGATCCCAATAAGCCGCATACAGATCGTCGGGCGTAATATCCACACTGTCAATATACTCCTTATCGTCTAAATTGATATGATAAGGCATGGTGGGAATTTGATACTGATCCAGTTTTTCCTGCGGCAGATCGCAGGTTCTGTCTGCACTGATAATAACCATGTTCATACTCCTTTAACAAATTATCTATATTATAGCAGAAAATCTTGCCCTCGTCAAGTTGACGAAACAACCTTTTTGGGTTACAATAAAAGGTATGAAACCATTACTGATACTCGCGCCCATGCGCTCGGAAATGGAAGGATATCTCCCCTTCCTGCATCAAAAAACCACCCTCGGCCCCCGCACCCTCTTTCAGGGCGATGTCGAGGGCTTTCCCCTTGCCGTATTACATACCGGCATGGGGCTGACCAATACGGTGGCCGGTCTGCTCGCCGCCCTGTCGCACATCGACCCCTGCGCCGTCCTCTCCCAAGGCACCGCCGGCGGTCACGTCGATTGGTTAGCGGTGGGCGACATCGTCTGCGCCACCGAGTTTGTCTACGGCGACTCCCGCAAGGGCGAAGAACCCCTGCCCGTCGAAACGGCCGACGGCATGGTGGAAACCATTCCCGCCCATCCCCATTTTGTAAAGGTGGGCAAAAAACACAACCTGCCCCTCGGCCCCATCACCTCGGGCTACGCTTGGCGCACCGACGAGGCGGCACTTCGCGCCTGCCACGCCCAAACGGGCAGCCTGTGCGAGGAGATGGAAGATGCCGCCGCCGCCCAGATCTGTCGGGAACGGGGCCTGCCCCACGGCAGTCTGCGCATCATTTCCAATAACCATCTGCGCCCCGACGGCGCCTATGATCTGGGCACCGCCGCAACCTTACAGACCTTTATCCTATCTTGTATCAAAAACGGAGAATTACACCTGTGAAAACCAATTATCATACCCACACCTTCCGCTGCAAACACGCTGTGGGCGACGATGAGGCTTACGTATTGTCGGCCATCGCCGCCGGCTTTGACCTGCTCGGCTTTGCCGACCATTGCCCTTGGCCCTTTGCCACCGACTACCGCAGCGGCATCCGCATGGAACCCGATATGCTCGACGATTATATTCATAATCTCTCCGACCTGCGGGAAAAATATAAAGACCGCATCACCGTCAAGATCGGTCTGGAATGTGAATATTTTGAAGAATATATGCCGTGGCTGACCACCGTCGCCGCCCAAAAGGGCATCGACTATCTGATCTTCGGCAACCATTTCGCCAAGTCCGAAGAAACCGGCTCCCGCTACTTCGGCAACGATTGCGCCACCCCCGAACGGCTGGAAGAATACCGCGTGAGTGCGCTGGCCGGCATCAATTCGGGCGTCTTTGCCTACATGGCCCACCCCGACCTGTTTTTGCACACCTACCCCGCCTTTGACACCCGCGCCGAACAGGTCTCCCGTGAGATCTGCCGCGCCGCCGCCATTATGGACCTGCCCTTGGAATTTAACATTTCGGGCTTTCGCATGAGCGACGAGTGCAAGCGCGGCTTCCCTCACCCCGACTTCTGGCGCATCGCCGCCGAGGAGGGTAACAAGGCCATCATCGGCGTGGATGCCCATTCCCATACGGCACTGCAGGCGCATGAGGACTACGCCCGCGCCGTCGCCATCTTAGACCAACTCCATATCGAAAGGATCGAAATATTATGAAAAAAACAACGCTCCGCGCCTACGCCCGCCTGATCGCCCGCAAAGGCGTCAACGTGCAGAAAAACCAGCCCGTCATCATCACCGCCGAGCTCGACCAGCCCGAATTTGTCGAAATGCTTACCGACGAGTGCTATAAGGCCGGCGCTTCCCGCGTCGAGGTCAAGTGGACCCACCAGCCCCTCACCCGCTTGGACGTGCGCCATTGCAAGGAAAAGGTGCTCTCGGCCGTGCAGGACTGGGAACTGGAAAAGATGAAATATCAGGAGCAGACTCTCCCCGCCATGATCTATTTGGAGTCGGACGACCCCGACGGTCTGCGCGGCATCAATCAGGAGAAATATACCAAAGCCCTCCAAGCCCGCCGCAAGGCGTTTAAGCCTTTCCGTGAACGGATGGACAACCATTACCAGTGGTGCATCGCCGCCGTGCCGGGCGTTAAGTGGGCAAAAAAATTGTTCCCCCACCTCTCCAAAAAACAAGCGGTGGAAGAACTGTGGAAGGCCATTTTAAAGGCCGCCCGTGCCGATGTCGATCCCATGAAACAGTGGGACGAGCACAACGCCAACCTCGCCAACCGTTGCGCATGGCTCAATTCGTTAGGGCTCACCGAGTTGCGTTATCATTCGAGTAACGGCACCAACCTCACCGTCGGACTCATCGACCGCACCCGCTTCGTCGGCGGCGCCGGCGATACCGCCGAGGGCGTGACCTATAACGCCAATATGCCCTCCGATGAGATCTTCATCACCCCCATGAAAGGCAAGGCCGAAGGCACGGTCGTGTCCACCATGCCCCTGTCCTACCAGAGCGAACTGATCGAGAATTTCTCCATCACCTTCCAAGACGGTAAGGCGGTGTCCTGGCAGGCCGAAAAGAACGGACACCTGCTCGACAAACTCATGAGCATGGACGAAAACGCCGGATATCTGGGCGAGTGCGCCCTCGTCCCCTACGACTGCCCCATCAATCAGTTAGGCATCCTGTTCTATAATACCCTCTTCGACGAAAACGCATCTTGCCATCTGGCGCTGGGCGCGGGCTACAGCGAATGTCTGGAAGGGTTTGAATCCCTGTCTTATGAAGAGTGCACCGAACGAGGCGTCAACGACTCCATCGTCCATGTCGATTTCATGATCGGCGCCCCCGACCTGTCCATCACCGGCATCGACAAAAACGGCAAAGAAGTCCCCATCTTCGTGAATGGCAACTGGACCTCGTCGATTTGACGGCTCGCTATTTCAGGCGGCTTCGCCTCCTTTCATGTAACTCCCCGTCAAATCTCCTCTCGGCTTGAAACCCGCTTCGGGCGACCGGGACGGCTTTCGCCGTTTGGGTTGCGCCCTCGCTTCCTGTTTCTTCGCCGTGGGCAGCCTTGCTGCCTTTTCATCAAAGAAACCGTAGGTTTCTACCTTACCTCTTCACTATTCACTATTACTTTTTA
>JAZNYQ010000090.1:0-3193 GCA_045594545.1 Eubacteriales bacterium
TGCGCCTCCGATACTCTGAGCGCCTCGGCCTTGGCACAGTAAGTCGTATCCCCTGCCACGTCAGTGCGGTGCTTGCCGCTGATCGCCAACAAAGGACAGTTGTTCGACACCGCCCAGATACCGTCAATCAAACCGTTATCGGTCTGTTCGCCATTGTTTCCCCATGCAGGAGAAGTCGCACTGCTGTTATCGGAAAAATGCAGATTTAAGGTGCAGGAATTCGTCGCCGCATAGGCAAGTGCATCCGAAACGGCCGTTCCACCGAAATCGACTTCGATCCATTGCCCGTCACCAATCGGCTGGGCAGACACCGCCGCCCAACTCTTTTTTACGGGATTGGATATCGCACCGCTATTATCTCCGGGCTGATTATTTGCATTAAGCCAGCCGAGAGTGGCATGCAATTCCATCGACAACGGACCATTGTTGGCCTTTAACGGCGACATAGCTACCGGCTCGGAAAATTGCACCCGAATCTTGGAATCGCTTACCGCAATATACTGCTTAACCGAAAGACAATCTTCCTCAAACAGGATTTCCTTGATGACCGCATCCTTGCCGCCATGCTGCGCATTAGCTTTCAGTCGCCATCCGTACGAAATGGTAGTAGCCCAGCCATCAACCTCATTATTGATGCCGGTTCCCTTATTGTCTACAATATACAGGCGGAAGCCAACCGCTCCCTGTCCTCGCCAATAACTAAAACCATTGGCACTGGCCGCAAATGAGGATCCATTTTGCGTACCAAAGCGAACCACAACCGCCTTTTTATTGTTGCCCGCCGTTGCGCCGTAGTAGTCAACAGCCTGATATCCCGCGTTCTGAAGACCGAGCGAGGTACCGTCTGCCTTATACGGCTCTATGTACAATTTGACATAATTGTTGTTTCGAATGTCATAGGCATCCCTGACCTGATCATTAAAATACAGGACAACGCAATGATCCGTAAGCTTATTGGTTCCGCCGCTTCCCTGTGTCCAGTCATAGACAAAGCGGTTAGACATGGCGTAAGCATTGATCAGCTCCATCCCATTGGCGTTGGGGATGTTGACGGCCTGCACCGAAATGGGCAGACCGATCAACAGACACAGGCAGAGCATAAGTGCTGCTGCTCGTTTCATTAACTTCATGGTTTTCTCTCCTTTGCGGAGGGATTAATCCCACCATTCAACGTTTGCGCTAAAACCGTCACCGACAACAATATCATCCTCGTTGACGCCTTCAAAATCAGAGGTGATGGCCTCGGTCATCCCAAATTGGATGACCGAAACCTCAGGTTTTGTATATCTCTTCATGTTCCTATCCTCTCTTATTGTGCAGAAGTATAGGTATATTCAATCGCCGCGTCCGTACCAAGAACACCGGCCGATGTAAGTTCCGGCGTAGCCGTGATCGCGGTACCGGATGCCAAGTTGTCAAGTCCCGAAATCGTCAAGGCAATCGCATACTTAGAACGATTCGTCCAGTCAGCTGTTACCGCATCATAAAGTTTAGTCATAGTCGCGGAATTGAACTTGTAGGGAATATTCTGCTCGCCAATCATCAGATCCAACACCAGCTCACCGTCATTCTGCAGCAACTCATATGCCTTTTCATTATTGAAGTTCACCTTAACACCAAACTTGACCGTGTTCGTTCCTGTTTTCTTACCGGCGCTGACCACGTCATAATCAAAGAAACGATAGCAGTTCGTATCATACAGGGGGAGATAGCTGTTCGTCTCCTGCAAGCCAACGAAAGCCTTCGACTTATTGTTGCTGATTACCAAACCGCCGTTACCGTCGGTCGTATCAATAATATCACCAAAGGAGAAGATATTCGGAACTGTCAAATTCTTGCCGTTCAGATCCAAGGTCACACCGGCCGGAACTTCCAAGAAACGATCGCCAACGGTAGCATCCTGTCCCAGCACGACAGTGTTGCCACTCTCGGCCGCATTCAACGCCGTTACCGCATCATTATAAAGAGTATTTCCGATCCAGGCCGCAGGGAAAACGTCATCTGCCTTAGCCGAAACATCCAGATAAATATAGTCACCTTTATCGTTTCGGTTCTTACCGCAGGTCTTTACCAGAGGCTCATAATTCCATACGCCGTTTATCTTACCGTTGTGCTCAGTCCAAATACCGTCAATCAAACCATTATACGGTTGAGCACCCGTCGTACTGAATACAGTGCCGCTTGCCATGTTCGCATGATCGGTAATAGCTAAAAATACATCATCAATGCCGCTCGCGTTGATTACCGTGTTGGCTTGTGTTTCATCAAATACAACCTCTACCCAATGCTTATCATTAAGCACGGTAACCGTCGTGGCCGTAGCCGATTGCGCAGGCGTCACGCTTGATGCGCTACCGCTGTACGGCTCTCCATTCGTATTCAAATGCGTCATGTCGGTAATGCTCTGCAACTGCACGCTAATCTGGTCGGTCTTGATTTTAACCTCTTTGTTAAATTTTACCCAATAGGTCGAATTTCTCCGCTGAATAAGCGACTCCACCTTCAGTTCATTATTCAAAGCACTGATATTCTTTATGGCACTGCCGTTTCTCGAAGCAAAAATGATTTCTACGCAAATAGTATCATCAGTTCTGTCTCCATATGTCCATGACTTTGCGCCTTTTAAACACCAAGTACCGCCGTAAGCCGACGGAAACCCTTCTATTTCACCATCATTATCGGGAGTTCCTTTGTTGTTCATCACGTACAGACGAAAATTGGTAGCTCCATCCTCTGTCATATATTCATAAAACCCTTTTTCACTTGGGGTGAAGGTTGTGCCGTCTTCACTTAAAGTGCCCAAACCGACAGCCACCACATTGCCCTTCGTTTTGTTTGACGCCGCACTGGCATACAAACTAGGACTCAAGAAATCGGCTTCAACGATGTCTATGCTTCCCTCTGCATTGTAGGCTTCAATATACAATTTAACATCGCCACTTGTACAAACCTGATTAAATGTACCACCTACACTATCGTTCAGGTACAGAGCCACGCCATAATTGGACATGGACGCATCCTTATTTTCCGGATAGTTCCAGTCAATATTAAACCGATCGGTAAGGGCATAGGCACTGAGTAATCTCATTTGGCCACCAAGACCAACCGCCTGCACCGCGCAGGGGATGCCAATGAGTAGGCTTAGGCAGAGCACGAGCGCTGCCATACGTTTCATAGTTTTCATAATGAGTAC
>JAZNYQ010000091.1:0-9977 GCA_045594545.1 Eubacteriales bacterium
CCTCTACCTCCACAGACAGGTCTTCATAACGTGTAACGATCACCGTATCACCGTGGCCTTCACGGGCTTCGTCAATAGCATTGGAGAGGATCTCAAACACTGCGTGTTTACAGCCTTCCAGATCGTCAGAGCCAAAAATAACCGCAGGACGCTTCCGCACGCGTTCCTCACCCTTGAGCATCGATATGCTGGAATTGCCAAATTGTTCTTTTCTGTTGGTAGCCATAATCTATTACCTGCCGAATTTCATATTATATCAAGTATATTATACGGATTTTGTGTCGCAAAGTCAACTAAAACTACAATATATTGTGGTTTGGTTCTATCACATATATTCGGGACATACTCTTTTGTAGACCGTGGCAGGAGCATTCCTCCTGCAAATAAGGAGGCTGGCTATGGAAAATTTATACGCAAATATCGCTGCAAGAACCGGCGGCAACATTTATATCGGCGTTGTCGGGCCGGTAAGAACAGGAAAATCGACCTTTATTAAACGTTTTATGGAGACATTGGTCGTACCGAATATTCATGGAGATTTTCAGAAGCAACGAGCCATTGATGAACTCCCTCAAAGTGCGGCAGGTCGAACCATAATGACAGCCGAGCCTAAGTTTATTCCTGATGAGGCGGTTCGTATAGAGCTTACCAAAGGCGCATCATTACGGGTCAAGATGATTGACTGCGTTGGCTATATCGTACCAAGTGCACTGGGATATATGGAGGAGGATACTCCGCGCATGGTACGCACTCCTTGGTATCCCGAGCCGATTCCCTTTAATATGGCGGCTGAGGTTGGCACAAAAAAGGTAATTACCGATCACTCTACAATCGGAATTGTCATCACAACCGACGGCAGTTTTGGCGAACTGGAACGACACGAATTCATCGAAGCCGAAGAACGAGTGATTCAAGAATTGAAAGCCATTGACAAACCGTTTGTCATCATGGTAAACAGCGCAGATCCCTCAGCAACCGCTACACAGGATATCGTGAATCATTTATATCATACCTATGATGTACCTACGCTTGCCTGTAACTGCACGCAATTAGATCAAGAGGATATTCGAAATATACTCGAGTGTATTCTGTTTGAATTTCCTATAAAAGAAATGCACATCGATTTTCCCGAATGGGTAACTATTCTGGATGAGGATGAACCGTTAAAGAAATCCATTATGGACTCTATTCGGCACAGCCCGATCAATCACGGAAAAATCAGAAACATTACTGAATATATCAATCATATAAAACAGAATGAATACACAAATGACTGCTGTCATGTCAATGCTGATCTGGGAACCGGCAGTGCACAAATTAAACTGGACATTTCCCGAAAATACTTCTATGAAATTCTGAGTACGCATGCACAAATGGCCATTCCGGATGATAAAGCACTAATGAAAACGGTTTTGGAATTATGCAGAAAAAACAAGCTATATTCTCAGTATGCGGAAGCCATTGATCAGGCGCGCACCTGTGGCTATGGCGTTGTTATGCCGGATCGCGAGGAACTGATCCTCGAAGAACCTGAACTGATCAAGCAAGAGGGACGATACGGAGTTCGACTTCGTGCATCTGCCCCCTCTCTCCATGTCGTGCAGGCAAAGATACAAACCCAGATCACACCTGTCATCGGAACAGAAAATCAGAGTGAAGAGTTTGCCGCTCACCTGCTTCAGCAATTCAAGGATACACCGTCAACCGTATGGGACACCGACATTTTCGGGCGATCGCTATATGATCTAGTCAATGATGGACTGCGCAGCAAACTGTATAACATGCCGGATGAAGCCAGATGCAAATACAAGGAAACCTTGGAGCGCATTATCAACGAAGGCAGCGATGGGCTGATCTGCATTATTTTATAATAAAAACCCTGCTCTGTAGAGCAGGGTTTTATATTACTGAAAGTCTGTTTGGTCATGTAACAGGAAGCCTTTTCTGGTGCTATAGCAAAATACTTCCTCTCCTATTTGCTTCTGAAAGGCAGCAAGTAATACAGCAGGACCAATAGAGCAAGCATTTGAGCAAGGCATCACGGCCTCGATCGTAAGTTGACCATCAAAAATTTGTAATGTTAATTTTTTTACCTCATTTTTCAGATCCAAATCGATAACGGCACGCTTGGTTTTCTTCTGCGCCATGATTGAATTCATGTTCCAGAAATTCTCGAATGCATCGGCGTATTTAGCATCTAAACGCATAGAATAGCGAGCAAAACAAATATCCTTATGCGGATACACAGGAGGTGCAGCATCAACAACGCGAATGCCGTTAGGAAGATGTTCATTAATCTGTGCAACAACGGTTGCGCCGTCCATTTCTTCATGCAATCGCATATCTAATGTTTCGCGCTCACCCGCCATGCCTAACGGCAAAGGTTGTCCGAATACCAGATGCGGGTGCCGATTAAATCCTTCGGTAAACCATACCGGCAAATGCGATGCAAACAAGGCACGCGTAAAGGCACGGTTCAGATCCAGATGCGAAAGAAATCGAGCGGTATCTGTTTTTTCAAAGAAGATGCGGATTTCATTCAAAGCAAGCACCGCCTTTCATTTTCGCCATGCCACATCCGGAACACTGCGTTAAGCAATCGGGTGTTGTAATGGCTTGATGTGCTTTTTTGTTTTCGGATTGCAGGAATTGTTTTGTAATACCGGCATCGATCATGTCCCATGGCAAGACGGCATCCGGATCAATCGCCCGCTTCCCGTAGACAACCGGATCTATGTCACATTCCGCAAAGGCCTTCTCCCAAGCGTCAAAGCGCAGCCATTCATCCCAACCGTCAAATCTGGCGCCGTACTCATACGCCTTTTCAATAACACGGGACAGGCGCCGATCGCCTCTGGCGAAAACGGCTTCTAAATTAGAAATATTCTTGTCATTCCATCGAACGGTTATTTTCTTGGTTGTGATGGATTCGCGCAATAATTTTTGTCGGCGATCAATTTCCTCACCGCTTAATTGCGGCTCCCATTGGAATGGCGTAAACGGTTTGGGAACAAAGGTGGACAGTGAAATACCGACCGAAACACTCTTTCCCTTTTGTCTGGTTGGCAGGGAGTAGTACAAATTTACGATTTTTTGCGCCAATTCACCGATAGCCAAAATATCCTCATCCGTTTCTGTCGGCAGACCAAGCATGAAATACAATTTCACACTGGTGTATCCCTGCTCAAAAGAAAGGCGGCAGGTGTTCAGAATATCATCCTCGGTAATGTTCTTGTTAATTACATCGCGCAGACGTTGACTGCCTGCTTCAGGAGCAAAGGTCAAGCCATTTTTACGGTTCTCCCCTATTTTTTCTAAAAGTTCCTTGGGCATATTATCAATACGCAAAGACGGTAAGGAAAGACGAATGTGCGCAGGGCATGTCCATTCCGTCAACGAATCGATCAGTTCGTTGATTTTCGGGTAATCGCTCGATGACAGCGATAATAATGACATCTCATCATATCCCGTATTTGCACACTGTTTCTTTGCGTTATCCAGCAGTCGATCCACACTGCGAAACCGCGCCGGACGGTATATCATGCCTGCCTGACAAAATCGACAACCGCGGATACAACCGCGAAACACCTCAAGTGCCACGCGGTCATGAATCGCTTGAATCGTAGGAACCAGGGGTTTTTCAGGCATAAAGGAATGATCCAGATCGGTAACGACATATCGCTCCACTTTTTTGCTCGGCGTGATTTCAACGTGATTGTTTTCAGAATAGATTACCTGATAGAGCGATGGAATATAGACACCTCGAATTTCTGAAGCGCATTTCAAAAATTCAGACTTAGAATACCCCTCTTTTTTCTTCTTCGCATACAGATCCAGAACCTGCATGATCTGTTCTTCGCCGTCACCGATCATGATCAGATCAAAGAAATCAGCAACCGGCTCACTATTAAAGGCACAAGGCCCACCCGCAACAATCAGCGGATGATCCTCATTGCGATCCTTGGCATAAAACGGAACACCTGCCAGATCTAACATTTGCAAGATGCTGGTATAGTTCAGTTCGAATTGCAGGGTAAACCCGATAAAATCAAATTCCGATATCGGATCTCCGCTTTCCAATCCCCACAATGGGATATGGCGCTGGCGCATTTGTTCCTCCATATCCGGTGCCGGCGCAAAAGCCCGTTCACACCATGCATCTGAGCGGCTGTTAATCAACTCATATAATATCTTTATGCTTAAATTTGACATGCCGACCTCATACAGATCAGGATAACACATAGCAAATCGAATATCCGCATTTCTATCTTTTATAACACTGTTCTTTTCACCGCCGACATAACGTCCCGGTTTCTGCACATAGTACAGAGCACTTTCAAGTTTTGGGTTTAACATGAGATTTCCTCTTTTTTAACATATTATATATTTTTACGGCAAGACAAATTAGGATATATCCCGCCAACATACACAAAGACAGGTTTACTCCTGTGTCAATCAGCACATAGATTCCAAATATAAATACGCATACTCCAACGATCAGGCTTATCCATGCACATACAATCTGTGAAACATACTCGTGGAATACAGCAGCCAATAAAACAGCTAAAATACGACTTCCATCCAACGGCATGATCGGTAACAGATTAAAAATGCCGAGAAATAAATTTGACAAACAAAATACCCACACCCAATCCGGCAAATGGGTAATTTCTGAAATCAACCGGATGATAAGCACACAAATCAAATTCACAAAAGGACCCGCCAATGCACAGATCAATTGCGTACACGGACGGATGAGAGCCTCATTCCGAACCGTTATCCTTACCCCAAACGGCTGTAAATGAATCTCATCAATGACAACATGAGCACGGGAATACACGAAAATATGTCCACATTCATGTAAAAAAACCGATACAATTATACCCAATAAGACAAAACTGCTTTCCGTAAAAACAATCCAAGCTAAACAAAAAAAGAAAGAAGGGTGTACAGTAAGCTTGCGGACACATTTAAACATGAATATAGTCAGCAGGATCTACATTTTGACCGTTATCGACTACCTCAAAATGCAAATGCGGTCCCGTGGTTTTTCCTGTATTGCCGGATAATGCAATTTCCTGTCCCACGCAAACAAGATCCCCTTGTTTTACCGATATCTTGGATAGATGCCCATAGTAAGTCTGCAACTGATCGCCATGATCAATTACAACATACCAACCGCCTACCTCATCATAGGCACAGGCTGCAACCACTCCATTCCCTGCCGCTGATACGGTACTTCCTTCCGGCACCGCCATGTCCATCCCCTTATGAAGTACAGACTGTCCGGAAAAGGGATCGGTACGGTATCCGTATCCCGATGTAATCTTTGTATAGGCAACCGGACAGGCAAGATCCTTTTTTGATGCACAGTCTAAATGGTTATCGGACAAAATGACAGATGTCCATACCGCGCCATCTCCCTGATTCTCTTTACCTTCCGAAGCCGGAAATAGTTGAGAAAAGGTTTCGTTTTCCTGCATATAAGACATAACTTGTGAGGCTGCGTCAGAAACACCAAGCCCTGCTACTCCCTCGCCCTCGATTCCGGCTTGGATATCCTGATACAAATTGCCGGAAAATAACCGAATGACCGTAATCACCGCAATGATGATTGCCGCCGCAATCGCTTGTATCAACGTATATCGGGCCAATCCGGTTACAGCCGCCGGTTCCGCCCTGACTGATGTATCTGAAGGTTTTACCGTTTTTATAGGTGCACTGTACTGTAGCCCCGTTTGCCCTTTTCTGTTTCTATAATTTCGATGCTCCATATAATCCGCCTCCGTCTACAATATACGATCAACCGAGGCCGGATATGCCAATTAATTCATAATTGCCTTTATAGCATCACGAATATTCCTTACGCGAACAATCTGAATATCGGAACTGTGACTTCCCAGCTTACATTTATCGGAAACCAAAAAACGGTGAAACCCAAGTCGGGCCCCTTCTTTGATGCGGCGATCCACATCCGAAACCGGACGAATCTCACCGGCCAATCCAATCTCTCCGATGGCTACCATATCATGATCCATAGCCACATCCCGAATCCCTGACGCAACAGCTAAGCAAATCGCCAGATCAGCGGCAGGATCATCCAATCGAATGCCGCCGGCAACATTGATATACGCATCCTTGGTTGCCAACGCCATGCCTGCCCGTTTCTCCAAAACAGCTAAAAGCAAGCAGATCTTATTATAATCCACACCCGCGCTCACGCGTCGAGGAGATGGGAAGGACGTCGGCGCAGTCAGAGATTGAATTTCAGCTAAAATGGGACGGGTACCTTCCATCACACACGTAACACAGGTGCCGGATACCTCCTCAGGGCGACCGGATAAGAACAAAGCAGAAGGGTTGTCCACCCCAACGAGACCGTGCTCAGCCATTTCGAAAACACCAATTTCGCTGGTGGGACCAAAACGATTTTTTATCGTTCTCACAATACGATACATAAATCGTTTATCCCCTTCAAAATACAACACGGCATCTACCATATGTTCCAAAATTTTCGGACCCGCCACATTACCGTCTTTGTTCACATGCCCCACAATAAAAAGTGCTGTTCCTGTAGATTTGGCATATCGAATCAAACGAAAAGTACATTCTTTTACCTGCGAAACACTTCCCGGTGTAGATTCCACATCCGCACAAGCAAGCGTTTGGATGGAATCCACAATCATAACTTTGGGGTTAATCTGTTGCGCGCTGGCAAGAACGGTATCCAGGTCTGTACTGGACAAAACCATAACCTCTTCCCCATCTACTCCCAAGCGATTCGCGCGCATTCGAATCTGCTCCTTGGATTCTTCGCCGGATGCATACAGAATCTTCTCGCCTGTGAGTTGTATGCTTTTGCACATTTGCAAAAGTAAGGTTGATTTCCCGATACCGGGATCGCCACCGACCAACACGGCAGAACCCGATACGATCCCCCCTCCCAATACGCGGTCTAATTCAGGAAGTCCCGTTAAGAGTCTGGCATAATTGGTCTGTTCAATTTGACCGATAGGGATGGCCGAAGCGTCTTCCGCATGAATGACACTTCGGGAATTACTATTTTTCTGTACAGATGCCGACGATGTCTGTTCGGTCATGCAATTCCACGCCTGACATTCCGGACACTTTCCCATCCATCGAGGCGCAACATATCCACAATTCGTGCACACATATACGACCCGTTGTTTCATCTAATTCACATCCTTTTTCTGTTGATATGTTACAATTCCCATAAAAATACAATACGATAATTTTGCTCGATATTGTTCCGTCTTAAGTAATGACAATTCCTCTTGATTGGATAAAAATCCGCCTTCGACAATTACAGCCGGCTGATTGATTGACCGCAGCAAAATGCTGTTATCATTGCCAATTTTAACCTGACGGGTGTTATTTGGTTGCAAATGATTCCTTATTGATTCCTGAATCGATTGCGCCAACAACATCCCATCTTCATGATTATCCGAGTAAAAAACCTGCGCACCGTTATACTGTTCCATTGAGAATTTATTCAAATGAATACTGATAAACAATGCCTGCGGATGTTCTCGACAGAGATTGATCCGATTTTGCATATCTTCTTTTTTAATAAATTCATCCTCGCACAGAGAAACATCCTCAACACGAGTCATATAGACTTGGTATCCCGATAACTCCAATAAATCTCGCAATCGTAATGCAATATCCAAATTTAAATTTTTTTCCAAGGTGCCATCATGAGCAACTGCACCGCCATCCGCGCCTCCGTGCCCCGCATCGATAATAATGGGGATATCGGTATTTGCGTTCAACACCGGTGAAGTTTCCCTGTTTCTTTCTCCTATACAAAATACAGCACAACAACTTAAAATTGAGAAAATAAGAAGCACTACTACTATTGTCTTGTTAATTCGCACGATCATAATTATCACCACAGTTTACTGTATGCGGCGACAATTCCTTTTAATTCCTGCAACAATCCATAAGTCTGAGCAGAAACACATCCATGCTTTTTCGTTTATCTCTTGAGACACGCTTCAGTTCGCTATCGGCATCCACGCAAATGGATACCAATTGTTTAATTTTATTTAAGGAAAACGAACGCAAAATACGCAGATTTTTATTAACAGTCCCCTGTTTCAGATTAAACTGTTTGGCAATTTCCACTGCTGATAAGCCACGTTCCTTTCCGATGCCTACTCGATATAAGCGAGAAAAACAATTATATACACTGGCCAACACCATGGTGTCCGGAAATTTTTCTAACAGGTCATCGGCACATAACATGCATTTTACTGCGTCACCCGCCAAAACGGCGTCTGCCAATTCATAGATCTGTGCGTCAATGGTACGAACGGTTACCGCATCGATATCCTGTATATAAATTTCATTACCCTTTGCATAAGCGCATATTTTATTGAGTTCATTTCCCAGTGACAGCATATTGTTATCCGCAATGGAAAGCAAATGTTCCGCGGCTGACGGTGATAATGTCTTTCCATATGAAGCGGCGCGGCGCATCATCCATCGCTTAAGCAGATCCGGATCCTGCTCGTTTAGTACCAATTCGTGAATATGAGCAGAAGCCAACTTCTTAATATCGGAAAAAGCTACGGTTTGGTTTTGGGGATCGGTCGTTTGCCGATCAAAAATAACAACCAGATACTCGGGAAAATCCTTTATAATAGTCGCAATTGCCTCAGCAATATCCTTTCTGACCGTATCGGTATCTAAGGCGGTAACATGAAGAATTTTACGGTCAGCAAACACGGGAAGCGCCTGCATATAATCTGTCATATCCAGAATACGGATCTGAGAATACTCCACGCGAAGATAATTCAGACCATCATCTCCGTTTGGCAAAACGGCACCAATAATCTGATCAATATAATATTGCTTTAGATAATCCTCCCGACCGGAAAATAGATAGATTCCGGATACGGTAGAATTTTTCAGTTGTAATTTCAGTTCTGATAAATCCATAATTTCCCCTTCCGATAATCGTACATCATCTTCCCGTATGTCGAATTTAACTCCACTAATTTTATATTCGCACCCTCTATGTCCGCCTTTTCATCCCGCGTCAAGTTGCGTCTGTCGGAAGAAACGCAAACCACATAAGGTCGAGTTACATACATTAATTTTGCATTTACAGCCCCTTTACCGGACTTGGCTCCAATTACCAAGGTATCCACATGGAGTTCCCCTAACGGATACCGCAAACACTGTGTGATAATTTGGTCATTTACCGAAGCACAAACACCAATGGACTCTTCTCCGTCTATTATTTTTACCAAATAAGCAGATTGATCATCTATAGCATACAAATTCAACCGGATTTGGTCAACGGATAAACGATAATCTTTATCGATTTGTACAATCTGCGCATCTGTTTTCTGTGCGGCTTCAGTAATTTTTCTGTAGGATTCATGCGTAAGAGTGCTATGCGGAATCACAATTTTATTGGCGGATATGTATGTCAATAAGGCAGGTACTCCACCCGAAACGTCATCGTCCAAATCCGAAATCACCAATACATCAATCTCGTTAAACCCATACCGATAAATCTGTTGCGCTATCGCATTTGCCTGATAACGATTGGCGCAATCAACCACTATGCTCTTACCGTGATTTATGTACACATTAGATGCGGAATATCCTTCACTTATTGCTGTGTGTTGCGTAAACAACAAAGGATACCACGGTGTGATACATGCCAAAAGCAACAGAATCCCCATCAGACCAACCGACACAATCCTGCGCCATTTTGCCTTCTTACGCAAAATTACCCACAAAACAACAGCAATCATACCAATTACAAAAATCAATATCATCGGCATGCTACGAACCGGTATCACCGCCTGATCAAAGCCTGCCAGCATCTCAACCATGTCCAACACAAATTCGGCAACAATACGAACCAGAAAACCTACAAAATCGCCGAGAAAAGGAATCCAGCACAGACAACAAAACAGAGCGGAACCGATCAAGACAAA
>JAZNYQ010000092.1:0-10861 GCA_045594545.1 Eubacteriales bacterium
CCCTGATACCACTTTTCGATCTCGCCGACGTCCAGCTTATCGGTCAAACGATGCCAATCATCTTTAAGTACCATAGTAGCATTGGGCACCGACTGTTCTGCGACGGTTTCCGTCTCCTTAGCCGATACTCCGCTCACGGTACCGACAATCAAAATCATGGCAAGCAGAAGAGCTATACATTTTTTCATCCTACGCACCTCCTCAGGCAATCGCTGCCGCTAAAATGGCGGCAAGGGCAGGATTTGTTATATCCATATCCATGGTAACCACAGTGATACTGCCCGACCCTACGGGATACGTGGCAACCACACTGCCGTATTTCAAAACATTATCGGATGCCACGCCAAAGCCGGTCAGATACGACACACCGCCCTCGGCCTTGATGGCACGATCAAACGCTACCCCGCCAAGAGCGGGAACCGCCTGTGCCGCAAAGGAAGCGTTGACTCGATTATCTACCACCGCTCCGGTAATGCCGTCCACAAACTGCGCCTTAAAGGGCAACCCCGACTCAGCCGAAGCGTTAAGCAGAATAACTTTACCCCCGCCCTGCGCCTTGGCAATGGCGTCATCAGTAAGCGTATCCTTTACGATCGTTACTCCGCTAAGGTTCGGTCTGTCCACAACGTGGAACTGCGCCTCTCCGCAAACGGGATGCGCCAAATCTTTCAATTCCACCGCTACGGTATAGACACCGGTCTCCCCGATCACAACCGACTCTTTCAATAAGGGAATGTAGGCAGTCGAATGCCCCTGCTTGCTGTCAGCCGAGGTAAAGGGAACGGTGTTTTCCCAAACGATACCATTGTCATTGGTAATCTTTATGTAGGCCTCCAGCTTTACGCCATCCCATAATACGTCACAATCCACCAGATCCAGAGAAACCGTAACCGATCCGCCTTTATAAATCACCGGATCCACATTCAGGATATAACGCAATTCTTCGATACTGTCCGCCAAAGGCACGATCATCGATTCGGGATATCCGTCAATCTCGGCCGCCAGCCGTACAGCCACAGCACCGTTTTTACGTGCATCGCGAATGGCCGCGTTCAATTGCTCAACATAGACATCGCCCATCGCCTTATACAGATCAACCGCACCGCCGTAGATACGGTTCATGCCCATATCCTTATACAGTTGATCCACTGCTTCAATCGGTTTGTCGGTAGCAAAGGACAACCCTTCACCCATCACCGTCAGATCGGAAACGGATACATTCATCAGGCTAACATGGCTGTCCGCGCCGGAAACGTCGGTATCGGACAGCACCATCATGCCGGTCTGATCGCAATAATCCAATAAAGCCTTGGTCGGCGTCGTCAACGGATAAACGGCATTAAATTCAACGGTACGTATGTAGTCAATAAAGCGACGCATGGCAACATCATCCTTCAACACACGCGCCGGCATATCAATAGCCCTCAGGAAGATGGGTGTCCCGTTAAGCAGGAAGTACCCCTCTTCATCCTTGGTCAATTCCGCAAAACCAATTGTGGCGGCAGCCACATCCGCCGAACTCTCGGTTTGCGCCTTGACCGAAACCTGATACAGATAAGACATATCGGAATTCCATTTGATATGATCGGGAATCGTCAGGGTAAAGGTCTGCTCCGAGCATCCCTCCTGCACCGTGATCCGTTCCACCGCGCGGGACATGACCTTGCCCGAATCCATCGCCGTTACCTCTACGGTAAAAATCACGTCGTCTTTCGCGCCGGCGTTATCCATATAAGAAGTAACCGTCACATCATCGCCCTGAACCGTTGCCGCTACTTCAGCAACCGTCATCTTGGGACGTACCGAAAACCCAATGCTATCCACATCTGCGTGACCGTTTGCACGCAGAACCAGTACATTCTTACCGTTTCGCTTGATCGCCTTGGTCACATCCAGATACCAAGTACCTGCCGCATCTGCACGATCATCGATCGGCTTGCCGTTAAGCCATAACGCAGCATGGGTCCCCAGATCATTGGCCGACAAGATCACGCGGTCGCCGTCTGTCAGAGAGGAAGAAAAGGTATTGGCATACCAGTTCGTTTCGGATACTTCGTCATTTGCCTCAGTAAACCCTTTATACCATTTTTCATTTTCACCGATGCCGTTCGCGTCTCCACGCACGACCCATCCGTTTGCCAGCATCTGTCCAACATGCTTTTCGCCGCCGCAAGCCGTCAATGCCAATAGCATAAACACCGCAAGCATCGCCGCCCATACCCGTTTGAACATTTCTCTTCCACCTTTCCGTTTTCATACCCATTAGTGTATCATGTTTTTCTGTTGTTTTTGTCTGGTAAATACAGGATACTATTTCATTCTAAATACATAATATCACACACGTTCTCATAAATAAATTGCCATATTCATCACATTATATTGACAATATCACCCTGCTTGCCTGTTGACAAAGCCGTCCAAATATTATAAACTATGTATGGTGATGAAAGATGATTGGAATAAACTTAAACAAGCTCATTTCCTACCGCAGTGCATCCTTCCGTTATTTTGCCCCCTCAGAATGTCACATTGAGCGCATATGCTCATCCCATGTTCTTTTGTTGGTGATCGAGGGCGTGCTTCGGTTTTCGGAAAATGATACCGAATATGAGATTCACGCCGGTGAGTATTTTATTCAAAAGAAAGGCGCCCATCATACCGGTCCCGTCCCCAGCGACTGCCCGAAATATCTCTATGCGCACTTTGACGGCGAATGGCAAACCGAGGGAGAGCATCTGTTGCCCGAATCGGGCAAGTTCAGCTACCGTGCACTGGCGCCGCTTATGTCCCAATTGGATCAGGCTGCGCACGATCACGCCAATTACGTAACACAGGCCGCATTCTTCTATCAAATTCTGTCCCTCTTGCATCAGGAACAAGCCATCGAACTGCCGCCCGCCCACACCCAACGGATCGCAAAATATATTGAGGATAATTACATTGCCGGCGTTACGCTTCCCGAACTATGCGAGAAGTTCCATTTCAGCAAGAACCATATCATCAAACTGATCAAAAGAGCATACGGCATGACGCCGATCGAGTATCTGAATAATTTCCGACTACAAAAGGCCGAGGCGCTTTTGGAAATCACGTCTGAGAAGACCGAGACCATTGCCGCTACCGTGGGGTTTCAAAATTATTCCCACTTTTATCGTATGTTCTACAATCGAACCGGCCTATCCCCTTCCGATTTTCGCATCAAGAAAAGAGAACAATAAAAGCAGAAAAACGGCGGATGCTAAAAAGCATCCCCGTTTTTTATTTCACCTGTATCCAAACGATCATGTCACTCGCGCCACGGTTCGCAAACGCAAAATACGGGATTAAGCGCGCAGTAAAGGCTATGCGCTCATCGTTTTTGACCGCATAAAGCATACGCCCCCGCGGCCGACGCGTCGCGTTCATATACAATACCGGCGCAGGAAGATCCTCCGTTTCTACCCGCACATCATCCTGTCCCGCCAGCACAACGTCACGAAGATTTTCTCCGTTATCTACGCCTTCCATGCAATAGACGATCGGACCGCGCATAATGGCATAGCGCCCCGCATTATCCTGCACGTCGGGATGGGACTCCATGATATGGATCGCCATCGGCAGATCTATATGTACCGATTCTCCGTCACGCAGATCAAAAACCGCGTATCCGTTTTCCGTCTTCCCTGTATATTCTACACACCAGTTCGGAATCCGCACCTTCAGCGTGATCGGACTGCCCTGCCATGTAAAATCAATGCTGCCCGAGATCGGATAATCGGTCTTCTGCGTCAGTGTGCCCTGCTCAAAGGTCGTTACGGCATGGGCAAACTGGTGACAATATACGGTATTATCCTGCGTCGCATACATATAGCGCGGTAAAGAACCGAGCATACGCACGATATTGGGCGGACAGCAAGATGTATCAAATACTTTTGAGCGCTGGGCAAGACCGCGGAATTCACTTTCCCGCACCGTCTTTTTCAGATCAATTTCAAGAGGATTTACATAGAAGAACCGATCGCCAGACAAAGACAATCCCGAGAGAAAACCGTTATAGTAAATGCGTTCTATCAGATCCGCATACATGGAATTTTCACTCATCTGCCCCAGCTCCGCCGCAAACATGGCAAGAGAAATGGCCGCGCAAGTTTCATTATAGATCTCCTGATTGGGCAGATCGTAGGAATAGGAGAAGGCTTCCCCCTTTCGAACCGCACCGATACCGCCCGTAATGCTCATCTTCTTGTTTATAATATCCGAGAAAATAGCATCACAAGCCGCTTTCAGTTCTTCATCCCCGCGAATACGGGCCAACTGTGCCATCGCCGTATACAAATAACAACCGCGCACCGCATGCCCGACCGCTTCCCGCTGTTGACGGACAGGCAAATGCGACTGGCTGTATTCATCGGTCGATTCCTTTTCGCCCAAACCGCGGTGATCGATAAAAAATTGTGCCAATTCCAAATGTTTGGGATTCCCAAGATATTCATAAAGTTTCAGCAACGCCAGTTCGATCTCTTCATGACCGGGGGTGGTAAAGGCCGCACTCTTTTCCACCACAAAAACCCGATAGACATAATCGATATACTTCAAAACACAGGTAAGCAAAGCATCCTTACCCGTGCCCTTGTGATAAGCGATTGCCGCCTCGATCAGATGGCCAAGACAGTACAACTCATGAAAGCGGCGGTCGCTGTACACCTTATCCGGCGCCACGCTCTGAAAATAGGAATTGAAATATCCGTCTTCTCTCTGGTTGGCCTGAATGTCCTGCACCATGCCATCCACCAACGCTTCCAGTTCGGGCACGTCCTGCTGTTGTGCCAGATACCCGACACCCTCGATCCATTTAGCCACATCGGAATCCCAGTAAAAATGCGGCTTATTCTTTTGCCCCTCTTGCCAATTACATTTGAGTGCATCAAAGCGACCGGTCTCCGAAAACCGATCGTATACCGCACCAACCGTCACATTTCGATTCAGGTCATAATAGTATTTCCAGAAGCCGCCCTGAATGACGGTTTTACTGAAATCCAGATTTTTCATAATCGTTTTACCCCGCTAGCCATAAGTTTACATACTATACAGGTTCATTTTATCACACCTCTTTCCTCTTTTTAATTGCCATATTCACTTGTTTATATTGACAATATCACCCTTTTATTGCCACGCTACATTTTTGCCATCATTCATGCCAGAACCACCGACAAATTTTCTTGTAACCGCTTTCCCGTACCCTTTATAATATAAATGTAAAATAAGCACACGGAGGCGCATTCCCATGATGAAGGTCGGATTGATCGGTGCAGGCACCATTTCCAAACGGCACCTGAGCTCCTACGCCAAAAACCCTTATGCACAGGTGGTGGCCATTGCCGATCTCAATGAGGCGCTGGCAAAAGAGCGCGCGGAAGAATTCGGCATCAAGCACTATTATACCGATTACAAAAAGATTTTAGAAAATCCCGAGATCGATGCGGTCAGCATTGTCACCCCCACCTTTACCCACAGCAACATTGCGGTGGAGGCCTTAAAGGCGGGTAAGCATGTCTTATGCGAGAAACCCCCGGCCCGTACCGTTGCCGAGACCGAGCGTGCCGTGCAGGTCGCAAAAGAAACAGGCAAATTGCTTATGTATGCCTTTGTTTGCCGCTTCATGCCCCCCACTACCTTTTTGAAAGACTACATAGATGCCGGTCGTTTAGGCCCCATTTATCATGCCGATATCCTGCGTTTGGTTCGCTACAGCGTTCTTCACGGTTGGTTTACCGATAAAGAGAAATCGGGCGGCGGTATTTTGATCGACGGAGCGATTCATCAGATCGACCAAGTGATGTATCTGATGGGCTACCCCAAGGTAAAAGAAGTACTTGGCTTTACCACCACCATCAATAACGATCTGGCCGGCAAGATCAAGGGCATAAATGCTACCTATGTTTCGTCGGACGTTAATCGCTATGAGCGCAATATTGAAAGCATGGTCAGCGGCTATGTCACCTTAGATAACGGTGCGGTGATCACCATTAAGGCCGGAAGCATCTGTTATAGTGTCACCAAGGGTGTTACCCTTGAACTGACCGGCAAGGACGGCGGGGCGAAACTGGAAGGAAATGACCTGACCTTGCTGTCCAACGTCAACGATTACATGGTTGAAAGCCAGCCTGTGATCGGGAACGAACCCGTTGCTTTTGAAGAACAGATCAATCATTTTGTGGACTGCTGTCTGAACAATACCCCTTGCATCTGCCAAGGCGAGCAAGCCATTGAACTGATGAAGATCATTGAAGGCATTTACCGATCCGCCCAAGAGGGTCAATCGGTACGCTATACGCAAAAATAAAGGAGAATCCCTATGAGAACTGCAAAATTTTTAGGACATGACATTACCCGACTGATCGTCGGCGACAATCCGTTTACCGGACATTCGTATATTGAACATAAGATTACCGGCACTGAAATGAAAGAGTATTACGATTCCAAGCGCTGGTATGAAACCCTATTCCGGATCGAGGAAGCCGGCTATAATTGTATGCTTCCCGTAGCCCATCCCTTCACCCTGCAAATCATTCGAGAATACCGTCGTGACGGTGGCAAGATGAACTTCCTGTTCCAGCCCTATGTACCGATGAATCAGGCGGTATCGATGCGTGAGATGATGGAATGCGAGCCGATCGGTATCTATCATCAGGGCACTATGACCGACTATCTGAATGAGAGCGGCCGTGTGGATGAGATCAAAGCACAAATTAAGGAATATCGTTCCATGGGCATCCCCGTCGGTCTGGGCACTCACGTACCCGAAACCATTCTTAAAGCCGAGGAGGAAGAATGGGGCGCCGACTTCTACATGGCCTGCCTGCAGAACGCCCGTCGAGGCCGCGAGGGTGAAACCAGCGGTTTCTTAAGCGGTAAACCCAAGGTTCACGTTAGGTTCTTCCCGGAGGATCGTCCCATCATGCTGGACGTGATCTCCAAACTGGAGAAGCCCTGCGTAGCCTTCAAAATCTTTGCCGGCGGTCAGGCGCTTATGGAAGAGGATCCGGAGAAACTGAAAGAAAACATCCGCGGCATCTACCGTGAAGTATTCTCCAAGATCAAACCGAACGATATTGCCGCCATCGGCGTTTTCAATAAGTATAAGGATCAGCTCAAAGAAGATGCCGATCTGTTTGAAGAAGCCATGCAATCGATGGAATAAAAAATCTCCCTTGGGAATAGTCCCAAGGGAGATTTCTTACTTTTTCGCCATCTTTTTCTTTCGGTATTCGGTAGGCGTAATGCCGGTTATCTTCTTATACGTATTATTAAAGGTTCGTACACTTTGGAAACCGCTGCTCAGCGCCGCCTCGGTAATGCTTCGGCCCTGCCCCATCAGGTCATTGGCTTTCTTGATGCGCAGCGAATAGATATAATCATTGGGGCTCATGCCGGCATGCTTCATAAACAAGGCACTGATGGTACCCCGATACATAAACAACCGCTCGGCCAGCACATTCACGTTGAGGTTTTCTTCAAAATGGTTACTGATATATTCCAGAACCCGAAGAAAATCCTTCTGATCCTTCGTCATGTTCGGATGATCTTCTCCGGGGAAATGGCGAGTCAACAAACAGTACACCGCCGACACCAAGGACTGCTGGAAATAATTATTTTCCCCATGCTCGGTTCTTTTTTCCTCCTCAATGGCATCCAGCAGATAATTCAGGCGATCCCGTAATCCCGGCACCTGATCCTGCTCCTCACGGGTGATATGGGTCCGGCAATTTTCAATCGGGATTCCCGACTCCATCAATACTTTCAGCGAAAATTGCATCACCCGCAAATAGGCCGCCTCGTCCACCGCCTGAAACTGATGCAGCACATTCTCACCGATCGCAATAATGTCGCCCTCTTTGGCGTGCACCATGACACCGTTGACACACACATCCATGTCATTTTCTAAAACCTGACAAATCTCAAAATTATGATGCCAATGGAACAAGGATTTCTTGGCTCGAAACACACCCTTACGGGCATTCATTTTTATATTATGTTCTTCCTTTTTTATCTCCATAGTATCACCTCTTTTATGCCAATTTTTCCTAAAAAACTGTAAAAAACGCCATAAAACAAGTCTTTTTCGCATCAATTATACCATCATTTTTTGCTCCTTTCAAGAAAATATGCTGATATATTCAGCAAAATTGATGCATAACCAAAACAATACGGAGCAACTTATCCCGCTCATTGCACAGAAAACGGCACAGGCAAAATTTGTCTGTGCCGCTGTGATTTCGTTGACTTTAAAAGAAAACTACAATATAATATTAACTATAATATACTCAAGGAGTTTACTATGGCCGAAACTTATCCTGACGTAAGAACTCGCTCCAACGCATTATTGCTTAAAGAAACCAAGCGTATCCATATGAATATTCTCGCTATGTGCGTGGCCGATCTGTATCCGACATGGAATGGTCACCAACGCTCCCCCTTTTCCCGTGTCTATCTCCCCTACAAAGGCTCCGGTGTTCTCAACTGGGCAGACAAGGAAATCACCATGACACCCGGCAACATCTACATTGTTCCGGCTGGATTGGAGTTTTCCTATCACTGTCCGGACACCCTTTCCAAACTCTTTTTCCATATTTCCCTGCCGCGATATGACCGATACGATATGCTCGACGGTTATCCCGACATCATTACCCTTACCGATTGCCAAGAACTGACCGATAAATTGGTACGTTGTTTTCATCAGAGTTCCACCAACAGCGCATTTTCGATCCGTACCGGCCTGAATGATATTTTTGAACGAGCCTTCGAACAGGAAAACATCCAGTGGGGTGTCATTGAGATTTACAGCGTTGCCATTAAAAACACCATGAAATATGTTGAGCAGCAAATTGATCAGGCACTCCACTTTGAGATGGGAAATCTACAGGAGAAACTGGCCGCTCCGCTATTAGCCGATTTAGTGGGATATACCGCACGACAATTACAAGATGAATTCCACCGTCAAGTCAAAGTACCTTTACGCCGTTATATCAATGACCAGATCTTTTTTGCAGCAGAAAACGAACTTCGCACAGGAACTCTTCCCATTGGCGAGATCAGCCGCCGACTTGATTTTTGCGATCAGTTCCATTTTTCCCGCCGATTCCACCAACGTTACTCTACTTCCCCTCAGCATTACCGAAAAATGTCCAATATATAACAACACCCCTGAGAATATCTCAGGGGTGTTTTCCTACATATTCATCACCAGCGAAGTGCGCTTGACCGCTACCTTTCCGGTAAAGAGCAGACGATAAGCATTCTTTTTCCCTGAAGCTGTTGTCAGTGTGAGGATCAATTCCGGTTCGGTCGCCTCTTTCGGTAATTGGAAATGAACCGTCGGACCCTGCTTATTTTGATTTTCCTCAACCGTTCCGGTACGCCATGTGAGCAGTTCCTGCGTCTGTCCGTTTACCGTCAGACTTGCCGTAACTTCCTCATCTGCCGTTTGCATGATATCGTTAAGATACCACAACTCGGCTGAGAACATCTCGCCGGCCTTCCAGTGGAATTTACCGACGCGGGCACTGGGCACTTGCGCCAAAAGCGAATTGGCCACCGTCTCCATGGCCGGCTTCGGAATATCCGGATAAGCAATTAAACTATTATTGGCGGCGGTGATCCACGGCTCATTCAAGCACCAATTGAGAGCCATTGAGCAATACGGCCATTGTCGACGTGCCTCTTCAAAAATGGCTTGATACCCAACACTTTGGATCCAGTTGGATTGATCGACACGCTCTTCTAATGTGGATGCCTTCCCAAAATAATGATCGTATAAACTATTACAAGTCCACGTATCTCCAATAAATGCACGGTACCCATGATGAGCCACCCACGCATCGGTTTCTCGCATGGGAAATATCTCATCTGCCGGAATCACACATCGCAAACGATCTGTCGGAGAGAGAGACGGTACGCCAAATTCCGAATACGCTGTGCATTTGCTGTTATTAAAACGCTCAAATACATCCTTGTTATCCGGCGGACTGATAAAGGTGTAGCTCCCGTGAGCCATGCCCTCCAACGGCGCAGTCATCATAAAGGGACGCTCGGGATCCAGTTCGAAGCACAGTTTATTGAGCAAACGGATAGCCGCTGATTGCTCGTCCATACCCGACCACGAATTAAACAATTCGTTACCTCCGCACCACAGCACCAAACAAGGATAGCCACGCAGCTGTTTAATGATCGAGGTAGCCTCCTGCTCCAAAATTTTCAGGTAATGCGGTGTACCGATATAGTTATTGCAGGCCAGCATGAACTCCTGCCAAACCAAAATACCGGCACGGTCACATTGCTCATAGAAGGACCTTTTGCAGAGGCCGGCGCCACCCCATACCCGCAACATATTCATGTTTGCCTGCTTGACCAACTCGATCTGTCCGGCATAGCGCTCTGCGGTAATCTCTCCAAAAAATATCTCAGGATTCACATAGTTACTGCCTTTAGCAAAAATGCGACGGCCGTTGAGTTCGACCGTGATGGGGGCCGGATATCTCGTTTTAGGGAAAATCGGCCCGATATCTGCGCCCGTATTACGCACCAGTTTCACGGTGCGAAATCCGATCGTTCCCCTCTTTTCATCTGAGGTACTCTTGGCGATCCAAGTGTACAACGCCGGTTCTCCCTGCCCGTTACACCACCAAAGCCGAGGATTTCTAACGGTAACGGTGGGTTCTGTTCCTTGATAAAGAACATCTCCGTCGGGATCGATAACCGTATACTCAACCGAACCATGGCAATCGGTTTCAAACCAAACTTCTGCACAGGTCCGATCTTCATTCAGTTGGTAGAACGGCTCACAATCGTAGATATAGTCTTCCTTACAGGTCAAAATATAAGC
>JAZNYQ010000093.1:0-62386 GCA_045594545.1 Eubacteriales bacterium
GGAGAATCAGGTAAAATCTTTGATTTTATTCAATGGATTTGCTTTTGCGGCGTCTTCTAATTGCGTCTCGCCCAAATGAGTATAAATTTGCGTTGTGCCTAAGTTTTCGTGGCCTAATACTTCTTTCAAAACGCGAATATCAACACCATTTTGAAACATTAGGGTTGCCGCTGTATGCCGCAATTTATGTACGGAATATCGTTGCGGATCCAATCCGGCTTTTTCGATATATTTTTTTACAAGATTTTGCACCATCTGATGGCTGATCCGAGTTCGTCTATTGCTTAAAAATAGCGCATTTTTATCAATAACGCCATCAACGGGGCGTACTTGGCGATAGGCGTTTATAGCATTTAAGCAGGCATCATTCAGATATACAACACGTTCTTTTCCGCCTTTTCCAAAGATACGTAAACGATTTTCAAATATATCAGGTATATCGATGCCGACTAATTCAGATAATCGAATTCCGGTATTTAAAAAAACCATGAGAATGGCAAAGTCGCGCTGGTAGTTTTTTCCATCAACCGCTTTGAGTAATTTTAGACATTCCGGTAACTCCAAATAAACAGGAAGTTTATGTTGGGGCTTGGGGAGGTCAAGATCCGCAACCGGATTTTTTTCTAATAAACCGACTTTAACGGTTAAATACTTGTAAAAGCTTTTTAATGTAGATGCTTTGCGTGCACGGGTTCGATTTTTGTTTTTTCTCTCAGAATCCATATAAATGAAGAAATCATAGATATCTGATATGGTAATGGATTCAATCAGTTTTATGTCAATGATGCTGATATCAATTTCATGAAATGCAATGGATTTGGGGCAAAGATTTTTTTTAAGAATAATAAATCGAAAGAATGTCCGCAAATCCAAATAATATTCCAGAATTGTTTTTTCAGACCGTCCACGAATGGTTTGAGAATAGATTAAAAAGCCACGGATTGGTTCCGGAGCCTCAAATATCGATATTTTAGCCATTTTTACTCCCCCTTATTATGCAAAACATTTATTTTGTTTAATTTTATCATAAAATATATTCCCTGTCAAGAGGAGAAAACTATGTGGAATGAACTCGTAATTACTGTTAAATCGTCAGATTGTGAACTGGCATCAAATGTGTTGACTGTATTAAATCATGATGGTATGTTCATTGAAGATTATTCGGATTTAATGGAAAATGAAGCAGTGAAGCAAACAAATTTAGTAGAAAAAGATTTATTGGATAAAATTCAAAACGATTCGATTCTTCATTTATACATCTCCCCTGCTTCCAATCTTACTGAAATGGCGCAGACAGCCCAATCCTTGTTGCAGCAAAATCAAATAGAATTTACGATAAAAATTAATGAAATTCCGGATAAGAACTGGAATGAAGAATGGATGAAATATTATAAGCCGGTGCATATTACCGATCGGTTGACCATTGTCCCTCAATGGATTGATTATAAAGCAAGCCCTAATGAGCAAGTTGTTTTGTTGGATCCGGGGGCAGCATTTGGTACAGGCACCCATGAAACGACAAAACTTTGCTTATCCTTACTGGACAAGTTCATTGAAACAGATGATACCCTATTGGATGTTGGTACAGGAAGTGGAATTTTAGCCATTACAGGGCTTTTACTGGGTGCAAAATGTGCAGATGCTATTGACATTGACCCGCTATCTGTTAAAGCGGCAAAGGAAAATGCCGAATTAAACGCAGTAGAAAATAGGCTAAACGTCAAACTTGGTAATTTATTAGATCATGTCAAAGGGCAATATGATGTGATTACCGCAAATATTGTTGCCGATGTTATTATTTCAATGCTTGCCGATTTGAAAGCCTTTATGAAAACAGAAGGTGTTTTAATTATATCCGGCATCATTCGGGAGCGCGAAGCGGATGTTGAATATGCGCTTAAACAATATCATTATAATATTGAAGAAAAACTTCAGGATGGCGAATGGACGGCATTTGCTGTTAGAAAATAAAGTAAAGCACCGCTAATGTTTTAGCGGTGCTTGTTTTTATGCTTCTCGTAGGAAACACTCAATGGCTCGATGGGTCATATAAACATCTAATTTGCTAACAATTTCATAAGGAGCATGCATGGAAAGTACGCCAACGCCCAGATCCACAACATCAATGTCCATTGCGGCAACATATTTAGCAACCGTACCGCCGCCACCGGCATCAACTTTACCTAACTCCCCTGTTTGCCAGATAACATGATTGTCGTCTAAAATTTTACGAATTTGTCCTAAGAATTCAGCATTGGCATCGTTGGTGTCGTATTTGCCACCGGAACCGGAGTATTTCATGATAATTGCGCCGTAATTAAGCTTTGTTGTGTTTCTCTTTTCAAACACTTCAGGATAGGTCGGATCAAATGCAGCATTCACATCAGCCGATAAACATTTGGAATTTCTCATGCATTCGCGAACATTCGCATTGGTTCCAGCACAAAGTTCAGTGATAAAATTTTTTACGTAGTCTGCCTTCAGTCCGGTATTGCCGGAAGATCCTATTTCTTCTCGATCGGTTAAAATACCAATTATCGTCTTTCCGGAGCTGTTATTAGCCAATAAGCCGGTTAATACAGGATAGGCACAAACATGGTCATCATGCCCGTACGAACCAATCATGGAGCGGTCGAAGCCAACATCCTGTGCTTTGTAGGCAGGGACAACGCAAAGATCAGCAGACAGAAAATCTTCTTCCGTAATATCATATTTATCATAAAGTAAATTTAAAATATTTAATTTGACCTTCTCGGAAGCCTTGTCATCCTTAAACGGGCAACTGCCAATCAGCACATTTAGTGCCTCACCAACAATCGCTTCGCCAAGCGGTTTGGTTACTTGTGCTTTTGACAGATGTGGCAACAGATCGGTTACACAGAAAACAGGTTCGTCCTCTTGCTCACCAATGCAAACCGTAATCACTTCCCCATTCTTCTTGGCGATCACGCCATGCAAAGCCAGAGGAATGGCTGTCCATTGATATTTCTTAATACCGCCATAATAGTGTGTTTTAAATAAGCACAACTCGCTATCTTCATATATAGGAGCAGGCTTCAAATCCAGACGAGGACTATCAATATGAGCGGCCGCAATATTAATCCCTTGATTCATGGGGATAGAACCGATAATAGCAAAAATAATAGAACAGGAACGATTGTTGTAATAAACTTTATCACCGGTTTTATAGGTAGCTCCAAAGGTAAACGGTTTAAAGCCATTCTTTTCCAAAAGGTCAATGGCATAGGTTACGCACTCGCGCTCCGTTTTCCCTTTATTTAAGAAATTTTTATATTCGATACAATAGGAAAATGCAGCAGCTTCCTCTTCAGAAGTAATGCGGTCAAAGCCGTTTTTCGGCTCATAAAAGAGTTTTTCCCGCAAGGCTTCACCCGTTGTTTTTTCCATAATTCAATATCCTCCTACTATTCAAAAATCTTGTTATAAATATAATGTATTTGCTTGGATACGTGCTTAAAATTTCTATTGTTTTTAATGATAAAGTCTGCATAAGAACAATAAAAATCATCATTTTTTTGTGCGGATATCCTCTGGATTGCTCGCTTAAATGGCAGGTTGTCCCGACGCATAATACGAAGCAGACGTTTCCATCTTGGGCAAATTACAGCAATAACATAATCGCAGGTATCTAAATATCCGCTTTCGGCTAATGCGGCAGCATCAATAATAACACCTTTTGCCGAAGAAACACTCTGAATGTGCTGCTCCGTTCTCTCTAAAATGTATTTATGGGTAATTTGGTTAAGTTTTTTTGTTTGCTCTGCAGATGAAAAGGCTAACTCCGCTAATATTTTTCGGTTCAGTGATCCATCCTTCTGCAGGATGGAGTTACCGAAATGAGCAACAAGTTCCTTCAGGCACGGTGAACCGGGCTCTACGACCTCACGAGCCACGATATCGCAATCAATATGTACTAATCCTAGATTGGTAAAATAGTTCGCAACGGTAGATTTGCCGCAGCCCGAACCGCCAATAAGGCCGATTTTTTTCATAGTGCCTCCTCAAACATCGATACGGGAAAATCCGGATGCTTTTAACAAGCGATTGTAAACCCCTAAAAATTCACCGTCACAGCGGCAAAGTCTGGCATAAATTTGTGTTACCTGTTTGTCATCAAATTGCCGTAAGGCTGAGAAAAGGCGCTGAGAAAGGACATGCGCATTATTGGCATCTCCCAAACTGATAATATGCCCACAATTGAATAATTTTTCTTCACCGTCAAAGCACAAAATGCCGGTAGTATCTGTTGCCTGGTTTCTAATATATGACAGGACGTCTTTTGCCTCCCCCGCAATTATATAAAGCGGACAATTGGGGGCATAATGTCGGTATTTCATACCCGGAGATTGTACTTGACTATCATCCGGCAATTGTGCCTCAATCGCGGGCGATATTGCAATCGGGCCGATAATCTCTTCAATGGCCTCTCTGCTGATAATACCGGGGCGTAAAAGCAACGGCATATCATCAACCATGGAAATGACAGTACTTTCAACACCAACCGTGCAAGGGCCTCCATCGAGAATAAGGGGGATTTTTCCGTTCATGTCTTCCAGTACGTGTTGCGCTGTTGTTGGACTTGGCCGACCCGATCGATTAGCGCTCGGTGCCGCAATTGGAAGGCCGCAGGCGGCAATAAAGGCTCGGGCAATCTCATTTTGAGGACACCGTAAACCAACCGTATCTAAACCACAGGTTACTTCTTTTGCGATACAGGGAGCGCTTTTTACAACAATTGTCAACGGACCGGGCCAAAATTTTTCAGCCAAGAGTATTGCTTTTTCATTGATTTGTTCGCCATATAGATACATGTCCTGTATGGTTGCAATATGAACAATAAGTGGGTTATCCTGCGGTCGTCCCTTTGCCTGAAAGATTCGTCGGACGGCATCTGCATTTTTAGCGTTTGCCCCCAAACCATATACGGTTTCGGTGGGAAAGCCTACGATCTCCCCCATTTGAATCCGTGACACCGCTTGCCGTATGGCGTCACAGTCAGGAAATTTTATTTCGGTATAATAGTTATTCATATAATGTCAGCCTTCAGTTTTTCTGCTTGTGCATTGGCGATTAATGCTTCCAGAATTTCATCAATTTCCCCATTCATAAAGGATTCCAATTTATAAATCGTCATTCCAATGCGGTGATCGGTAATGCGCCCTTGCGGAAAATTATAGGTTCGAATTCTTTCACTACGATCCCCTGACCCCACCTGATCTTTTCGAGCGGCAGATATTTTGTCGGCCTGCTCTTTTTGTTTTTGATCATAAAGACGGGAACGTAGAATTTTTAACGCTTTATCTTTGTTTTTAAATTGACTTCTCTCATCCTGACATTCTACAACAAGACCGGTCGGCTTATGCGTTACACGAATGGCCGATGAAGTTTTGTTAACATGTTGACCACCGGCACCCGAAGAACGGAACGTGTCAATTTCAATGTCTTTCGGATCAATAAATATCGTAACATCATCAGCCTCAGGCAAAACAGCAACTGTGACCGCTGAGGTATGAATGCGTCCGGAAGATTCGGTTTCCGGTACGCGCTGTACACGGTGAGCACCGCTTTCAAATTTCAAACGACTGTACACGCCGTCACCCTCAACAAGAAAAGTAATCTCTTTATAACCGCCAAGTTCCGTATTGTTTTCCGATAGGATGTCGATTTTATAGCCGTGTGTTTCTGCATACATACAGTACATACGGAATAGCGCACCGGCAAACAACATAGCCTCCTCCCCGCCTACACCGGCACGAATTTCAACAATGGCACTTTTGTCGTCATCCTCATCTTTCGGTAACAGTAGAATTTTCAGTTCATTTTCCAGTTGAGGTAATTTTTCTTTTGCTGAAAAATATTCTTCCGTAACCATTTGCTTAAAGTCGGCATCCAGTTCGGTCTGAAGCAATTGGTCCGCTTCTTGAAAAGAGTTCAGAACCGACTGATAATCATGAAACTTATTGACGATTGGCTCCAAATTTTTTCTTTCTTTCATGAGTTTGCGATATAATTCTTGATTGCAGACAATAGATGGATCCAATAACTTCTCATCAATTTCATTGAATTTATCTGCTATTTTTTTTAATTTATTGATCATTCTACACCTTTTATATTTTTCATGATTTTAATACGAGGAATCATGATCTCACGCCCACATCCGCAACACCGAAGTTTATAATCCAATCCGGTTCGCAAAACTTCAAAACGGTTGCTGCCGCATGGGTGCTGTTTTTTTGTTGTGACAATATCTCCTACGTTAATATCCACGATCATACCTCTGTTTATTTCTCTTTATATCATACACCTTTTACTAAAATCTGTAAAGAAAAATAAAAAGATACTTGAAAAAAATCCAAATTAAAAATATAATAAAAACATGATTATTATTGGAATTGATTACGGTGATTCACGAACCGGTATTGCCCGTGTCAATACGGCTTGTCCGATCGTAACACCTGTCGGCACAATTAAGGACAAATCCATCGAAGGGGCGGCACAAAAAGCGGCTGAAATAGCACGCAATGAAAAAGCTGAAAAAATAGTGCTTGGACTCCCCTTAAACATGGACGGCACTGAGGGTGCTCGAGCGGAAAAAACGCGTCTTTTTGCTGATTTATTGCAGAAAAACATAGATGTGGAGATCATCTTCAGTGATGAGCGGCTTAGCAGCAGTTACGCACATAATATTATGAATTTTACCGATACCAGAGGGAAAAAGCGTAAGGAAAGCGTGGATGCATTAGCGGCCACTATTATTTTGCAGACGTATGTGGATTCTTTGTCTTGCTAAACAATTCTTTTGCGCCCATAATTAGCAGAAAAATTCCAAACCCTCGCCTTAAAATCATGATATCAATTCCCATAGATATCCATGCGCCCAAGGCAGCCCCTATGGACGAGCATAACATGAGCGGAATAAGAACCGATTTTTCTACAACCTTTTGCTTAATAAACAAGAAGGTTGATAACGCCGCGCAAGGAAGAAAAAATATAAGATTTAAGCCGGCAGCAGGCCTTTGATCCATTTGCTTGATCATAGTCAGATATAACAATAGGATCGATCCTCCGCCAAATCCCATACTGCTCAGTATACCGACGAGAAAGCCAATTATAATATCAACCATATATACAAATTCTCAATCCGCAATACATCATAAATACAGCGAAGCTTTTCCGAATAAAGGATGGCTTCGCTTTTTTTAGCAGAAAAACGCCAACCGGTGCCGCGATCATACCACCTAAAATATATTGCCACGAATTCGATAATTGAATATGCCCGTAAAACCAATATATTACGGTACTGACCAAGCTGGCCGCCAATATCGTAGCTACCGTATAAGCATGAGCTCCTTTATCATCCTGTAAGGTCTTTCGTAATAAAGGTACGCAGAGCATACCGGCTCCCCCGCCAAGTAATCCGTTTACAATGCCTGTAATTGATCCAATAAGAATTAGTTTCTTTTTCATAAATACTCCCCCATCATTTGTCTTAGTATGTCCATAAAACAAAAGGATAAGCATCATTTAATGCTTATCCTTTATAATAGTCAGACAATCGACAAATAATGGAATTGGACACTCGAAATCCTTGTTCCGTTAAAGCAAATCCTTTATCGTTCATATTAATAAGCGCATGTGATGACAATTCCCTTAGCTGTGTTTTCATCTCAGATATGTTGAAATAAGGGTACAATTCATCAAAAGAAACGCCGGATTTTAGCCGAGCTCCTGTCACCAGCCGTTCATAAGCCAAAGAGGAATCGGTTAAACGCTCCTCTGTAATAATGTTGCTTTTTCCGGCAATATAGTTCTCCAAATTACACTCCCGAGAATACCGTATACCATTGATGTAGGAGTGCGCACCGGGCCCAAGCCCAAGATAAGGTTTACTATTCCAATATTTTAAATTATGACGGCAAGCATAGTCGGGTTTTGCAAAATTAGAGATTTCGTAATGTTCATAACCATGATTGGACATTCGACGGCAAAGCAGATCATACATCGCATCTTCGTCATCATCCGAGGCAAATTGATAGTCATTAACAGTTTGATGTAAGGGGGTATGCTCCTGAATCGTCAAATTATAACAGGAAATATGCGGAGGATCTAATTGCAGAAGTTGATCTAAGGTTTGAGAAAATACAGATGCGTGATCGCCTTGACAACGCTGATGCCCTACTCCGAACATAATATCGATATTGATATTCTTAAATCCTGCCTTTAAGCAATCCCTATAGGCTCGAATAATGCACTCCCGATCATGGATTCTTCCTAAATCCAAAAGTTCATCATTGCAAAAACTTTGCGCCCCCATGCTGATACGATTGATTCCGGTTTCTTTTAACCGAATTAATAGTTCTAACGTAAGAGATTCCGGATTGGCTTCACAAGTCATTTCGGCATCGAATGTAAAGTGAAATGTTTTACATGCAGAGTTTGCAATTTCAATTAAGCAATCACCAATAACTGATGGTGTTCCTCCGCCTATAAAAAGTGTGTCGAAGTCATATTCTTGAAATGTTTTTTGATGTTCCTTCATTTCCTGAATCAACGCATCGGTATAACGGCGGATCCAAGATGGATCCGCCGCTACGGAATAAAAATCACAGTATTTACATTTCTGTTTGCAAAATGGGATATGGATATAAAGTCCAAGTGCTTGTCGCATATTTACACATCCAATTTTAATACGCTCATAAAGGCTTCTGCCGGTACCTCTACCGAACCGAATTGACGCATCCGCTTCTTGCCTTCTTTTTGCTTCTCCAGCAATTTCTTTTTACGCGTAATGTCACCACCGTAACATTTGGCAAGAACATCTTTGCGAACGGCTTTGACCGTTTCTCTGGCGATCACCTTGCCGCCGATTGCCGCTTGAACCGGAATTTCAAACAGTTGTCTGGGGATATTTTCCTTTAGATTTTCAACCATTTTCCGTGCCTTGGGATAGGCGCGATCGGCGTGCAAGATAAAGGAAAGCGCATCAATCACATCACCATTAAGTAAAATATCCAACTTAACAAGATTACTCTTTCTGTAATCCAAAAATTCATAATCTAAGGATGCGTATCCATGGGTGCGTGATTTTAAGCAGTCAAAGAAATCATAAATAATCTCGTTGAGCGGCATTTCATAATGGATATTGGTACGCCCTTGGTCCAGATATGTCATATCAATAAAGGTTCCACGTCTTTCTTGGCAGAGATCCATAACTGCACCCACATGTTCCGTAGGAGAAAAAATGTGGGCGGAAACCATCGGTTCCTCGGCGTACTCAATGGATGTCGGAGAGGGATAATTGGTGGGATTATCAATAAAAATAGTCTCACCCGATGTCAGCTTGAATTTGTAGATAACCGATGGAGCCGTTGTGATAATATCTAAATTATATTCCCGCTCCAAGCGTTCCTGTATGATCTCCATATGCAGAAGACCGAGGAAGCCACAACGGAAACCAAACCCCAGAGCGGCTGATGTTTCGGGTTCATAACTAAGGGCGGCATCGTTTAACTGCAGTTTTTCCATGGCATCGCGCAGATCGGAATAATGGGCGCCGTCTGCCGGATAAATACCGCAATACACCATGGGGTTAACCTTTTTATAGCCGGGCAACGGTTCCGTAGCCGGGCATTCCGCCAGTGTTACCGTATCGCCAACTTGTGTATCGCGTACGGTTTTAATGCTTGCGGTTATATATCCGACTTCTCCTGCCGTTAATTCTTCGGTTTTTTCTAATGATGTTGCTCGCATATATCCTACTTCTACAACATCAAATTCCGCACCGGTAGACATCAATTTCATGCGTTGACCGGCACGAATGCGACCTTCCATGATTCGGACATAAACAATAACGCCGCGATAACTGTCATAAATGGAATCAAATATCAAGGCCTGTAACGGAGCATCCGGATTACCGGTAGGTGCCGGAACATCGGTAACAATATGCTCTAAAACATCTTCAATATTGGTGCCCATTTTTGCAGAGATACGAGGGGCATCCCCTGCCGGCAACCCAATAATATCCTCTATTTCTTCAATGGTTCGTTCGGGATCTGCACTTGGTAGATCCATTTTGTTGATAACCGGAACAATCTCCAGATTATGATCAATGGCCAAATAGGTGTTGCCAAGGGTCTGCGCCTCTATGCCCTGCGTGGCATCTACAATAAGGATAGCCCCCTCGCAAGCCGCCAAGGAGCGGGATACTTCATAGTTGAAGTCGACATGTCCCGGCGTGTCAATTAAATTCAGAATATAATTCTCGCCGTCATGGGCCATATATTCCAATTTGACTGCTCTTGCCTTTATCGTAATCCCACGCTCTTTCTCCAGATCCATGTTATCCAGAATTTGCGCGGTCATATCTCTGGTATTTACCGAACCGGTATGCTCCAGCAATCGATCGGCAAGCGTAGACTTGCCGTGATCGATGTGGGCAATTATTGAAAAATTTCGGATATTTTTCTGATCAATCATTCACTATACCTCAGTTTAATTTGCTGAGCGTCTCCATAACGTAGTTGCCGAATTCCTCGCTGGTTGCGCCGGTACTTCGTCCGGTAATCTTTAATTTCGCCTCTTCAAACATGCAAATGTCAAGCGCACGTTCCAGTTTGTCAGCCAAGGCCTGTCTGCCGATATGGGAAAGCAGCATGACGCAAGCGCGTAACATGGAGCAAGGATCGGCGTACTGACCGCGTCCCTCATCCATCATGCGGGGAGCCGAACCGTGGATGGCTTCAAACATGGCATAACGTTTGCCGATATTGGCACTACCGGCCGTACCGACACCGCCTTGGAATTCAGCCGCTTCATCGGTGATGATATCGCCGTAAAGATTAGGCAAAACGAAGACGCGGAAAGCCGTTCTGCGCTTCTCGTCAATCAATTTTGCGGTTGTAATATCGATATACCAGTCATCCATCTCAACGGTCGGATAATTTTTAGCAACCTCTTTACAGATATTCAGGAATTTACCGTCTGTCGTCTTAATAACATTGGCTTTAGTGATAACCGATACCTTATTTTTACCCGATTTTGCAGCAAAATCAAAAGCCAAACGGGCAATACGACGGCACCCCTCAGAGGTAGCAACCGTAAAATCAAACGCCAGGTCTTCATCAACATTTACACCTTCCGAACCAAGGGTATAGGCACCCTCAGTATTTTCTCTGTAGAAGGTCCAGTCAATGCCCTTATCGGGTACTTTTACAGGACGAACATTGGCAAACAGATCCAGTTCTTTTCTCATGGCAACATTGGCACTTTCAATGTTCGGCCAAGGATCGCCTTGACGAGGAGTCGTGGTGGGGCCTTTTAAGATGACGTGGCACTGTTTCAGTTCTTCCAATACATCATCGGGGATCGCTTTCATTACTTCTACACGTCGTTCAATGGTCAAACCGTCAATCACACGAAATTCAACCTTGCCCGCTTTTACTTCATCCTGAAGCATGTGTTCCAAAACGCGAGCGGCTTCATTGGTAATAATGGGGCCGATGCCGTCACCGCCGCATACGCCGATGATCAATTTATCCAAATTGCTGTAATCTACAAAATCTCCCTGCTCTTTCATCTTTTGAACGCGGGCATCCTGTTTGTCTAAAAGTGCAGCGAATTTTTCTAATGCTGCTTGTTTTTGTTGCTGTGTCATGTTATTTGCTCCTTTATCTGTTTTTCGTGTAATTTAAAAGTCCGCCGGCACAAAGCATTTGCTTTTGACGTTCCGACAACGAAACGACACCGGTAACGGTAATATTTTTGGTTGTATTGACAATAGAAATGGAATCTCCGTTTAGAATTCGATGGCGAACATCCGGCAACTCCAGTTCATCGCCTAATTCAAAACGGTCATAGTCATCGGGATTTTCAAAAGTGATGGGAATAATGCCGTTATTGATCAAGTTTGCCGCATGGATACGGGCAAACGATTTGGCAATGACAGCTTTCACGCCTAAATACAGTGGAACCAATGCCGCATGCTCACGGGAAGACCCCTGACCATAGTTGGTACCGCCAATAATGATACCTCCACCCCACTGTCTGGCACGAGAGGGGAATTCTTCATCACAACGCACAAAACAGAACTCAGAAAGCTTAGGAATATTAGAACGGTACGGCAAGATTTTAGCACCGGCCGGCATAATATGGTCGGTAGTAATATTATCGCCAACAATCAATAATGCTCGCTTGCTGATGGTATCCGGCATAGCCTCATTAACGGGAAACGGCTTAATGTTCGGACCTTGCTCCACATCCACCATATCCGAGGACTCCGCAGGAGCATCTACCAGATTATCATTCACTGTAAAGTGATCAGGCATTACAATCTCACAATCCAGCGAGAATGTTGTGGGATCGGTCATCACGCCGGTAATGGCAGAAACGGCCGCCGTTTCGGGGCTGACAAGATACACCTGAGCATCTTCCGTACCACTGCGTCCTTCAAAATTACGGTTAAAGGTGCGCAAGGAGATGCCGGCACTCTTGGGCGATTGTCCCATGCCAATGCAGGGGCCGCAAGCACATTCCAAGATACGGGCACCGGCATCAATCATGTCAGCCAATGCCCCGTTAGCGGCCAGCATATTGAATACTTGCTTAGAACCGGGAGAAATAGCTAAAGATACATCACTATGTACGGTCTGATTTTTCAGAACGGCAGCCACAGTCATCATGTCAAGATAAGACGAATTGGTGCAAGAGCCAATACAAGACTGAGAAATTTTCATACCGGCTAATTCCGAAACCGGCTTGACATTGCCGGGGCTATGCGGGCATGCGGCCAGCGGAACAAGCGTATTCAGATCAATATCTATGGTCTTGTCATATTCAGCATCCGCATCCGCAGAAAGCTCCATATAATCATCTTCACGGCCTTGAGCGGACAAGAAACTACGTGTAATTTCATCTGCAGGAAATACCGATGTGGTAGCGCCCGTTTCAGCACCCATGTTGGTGATGGTAGCGCGCTGAGGAACCGTTAATGTCTTAACGCCATCCCCGCAATACTCAATAATATATCCAACACCGCCCTTAACGTCAATACGGCGAAGTACTTCGAGAATAATGTCTTTCGCACTTACCATAGGACGTAATTTTCCGGTCAAATTGACACGAATAACGCCGGGACAGGTAATGAAATACTCACCGCCACCCATCGCAACAGCAACATCCAGACCGCCGGCGCCGATAGCCAGCATGCCGATGCCGCCACCGGTCGGCGTATGCGAGTCACTGCCTAATAAGGTTTTTCCGGGTTTCCCGAAACGCTCCAAATGCACTTGATGACAGATGCCGTTACCGGGACGAGAAAAATAAACACCATGCTTTTTGCAAACAGTTTGAATATATCTGTGATCGTCTGCATTTTCAAAGCCATTTTGCAAAGTATTATGATCAATATACGCAACGGAGCGTTCGGTCTTTACACGATCAATGCCCATGGCTTCAAATTGAAGATACGCCATAGTGCCCGTTGCGTCCTGTGTTAATGTTTGATCAATACGAATGCCGATCTCCGTTCCCCTTTTCAGTTCACCGGAGACCAGATGGGTATGTAAGAGTTTATATGCTACATTCATTCCCATTGATAAATCACCGCCTTTTATATTTATAATAATTATATATTTAATATCAAATCTTAAGTTTTGTCAAGTACTCAACTTAAGAAATGCTCATGGTTGCATAAGCATTTAAATCCAGATCGGCAACCACCCCGTTTCTGTATTCGTAAAATGCCTGCGAGGCAATCATAGCGGCGTTATCTCCGCAATATTTCAGTTCCGGCAGATATAGTTGAAAATTGTGATGTTTTGCTGCTAAACTTACTTTTTCTCTAAGGATTCCATTTGCCGATACCCCTCCGGCCAAAACCAGTGTGCTGATGCCAAGATCTAAAGCGGCCCGTATAAAATGGTCACATAACGTAGAAGTAATCGTATGACAAAAACTGGCTGCAACATCCGCCTTGTTTGGGGCCTGTCCGTTTTGCTCCAACTTATGAACATGATTGATTAGATTTGTTTTTAAACCCGAAAAACTAAAATCATAGGGATTATCCGAAAAGACACTATGCGGCAATTGCAAATAATGAGGATTCCCCTCTCGAGCCAGTTTTTCAATTTCACGACCACCCGGATATCCAATTCCCAGAATGCGCGCCACCTTGTCAAAGGCCTCTCCTGCGGCATCGTCATGCGTTCTTCCGACGATCTCATAATCGGTATACGATTTCACGTGAACAATATGACTGTGTCCACCTGAAACAATTAACGAAAGAAACGGCGGTTGCAGGTCGGAATGTGTTAAGTAGTTGCCCGCAACATGTCCACGAAGATGATGTACCGGTATAAGAGGAATATCCAAACTATACGCATAAGCTTTAGCATAGCTCACACCCGTTAATAACGCACCGATCAATCCCGGCGCATAGGTTACGGCAACCGCATCCAAGTCCCGTGCGGATATACCGGCATCACTTAACGCTTGCTCGACAACGGCAGTGATTTTCTCTGTATGCTTGCGCGATGCGATTTCCGGCACCACGCCGCCGTAAATCTTGTGTATGTCAATTTGCGTGTATACAGAATTTGACAGCACGTGACGCCCGTCTTCTACGACCGCCGCTGCCGTTTCATCGCATGAACTTTCTATTGCTAAAATTTTCATTTCTTACTCCCATCGGCTCATCATGACAATGGCATCTTCATCCGGCAGACGATAGAATCTGCGTCGGCGATCGATTTCCGCAAAACCGAATGAGCCATATAGTTTTCTTGCCGCAAGATTACCTTCCCGTACTTCAAGAAAACATCGTTCAACTCCTTGATTTATTGCATATTCTTTTGCTTTGTTTAATAACATCTTTCCGTAACCAAGCCGCCGCCTATTTGGCAAAACTGCAATGCGATAGATTTCCATCTCATCCATCAGACAATGTCCTAAAAAATATCCGCAGATCGTATCTGACTCTTTCAAAATCAAGAACAGATCTGATTTTAAGGCGGATTCTAAAGTCTGATATGATATAGGATCTGAAAATATATCCCGTTCCATTTTGGATACGGAATCAATATCGTCAATAGTAGCGGTAACTATGCTAAGCATCAATGATTCTCCAAGGCTTTAATTACAGCAGGCAGTTCTGCCTTGATCTGATCCCGACACATACGGTACATGTCCAGATCACCACCGAAAGGATCATTGATTCCTCGTCCCAAAACATAAATTTTATCCATAGCCTGCGGATAAATGGCCGCTACCGTTGCCGCATGAGCATCGGTCATGCAAAAAACGGCAGTTGCGTTATCAATGTCATTCCCCGTTACTTGTCTGGCGCGGTGATAGGACATATCCACTCCTTCTTCTTGCATGGCATCCATAGCATTGGAAGAAATTAAAAGTCCGTCATGCGCCGCAATGCCGGCACTCGTAGCTTGAATGTCATATCCCTTTTTATGTGATAATTGATTCATCAACCCTTGTGCCATTGGACTGCGACAGGTATTGCCTGTACAAATAAATAATACTCGCTTCATTCTTCTTATCCTTTCGCTTGATACCAGTTATCTCCTACGCCCAGATCCACCTTAAGCGGAATTCCGATATTGCCCGCATTTTCCATTTCTTCGATCAGGATTTGCTTGGCAAGGTCTACTTCACGTTCCGGACATTCCAAAATCAATTCATCGTGCACTTGCAGAATAATTCGTGATTGCATGTTTTCTTGGCGTAACCGTCGATAAACCGAAACCATGGCAATCTTTAGCAGATCGGCCGCGCTTCCCTGTATGGGGGTATTCATAGCAACACGCTCACCAAAAGCCCGCACATTATGATTTTGAACCGACAATTCGGGAATATATCTTCGACGTCCGAAAATGGTGCTCACGTAACCGTTTGCTTTAGCAGATAAAACGGTTTGGTCTAAATAGTCTTTGATATCTCGATAAGTCTCAAAATAATTCTCAATATATTGCTTGGCTTCTTTTCGGGTTACCTTGATATCACCTGCCAATGAGAAATCAGATATCCCGTATACGATACCAAAATTGACCGCTTTTGCACGAGAACGCAATTCAGGAGTCACAAAATCAGGCGCAACTTTGAAAACTTCTGATGCCGTTTTTGTGTGTATGTCAGCTCCGCTACGAAATGCATCCAACATTTTTTTATCTTGCGAAATATACGCTAAAACACGCAATTCAATTTGTGAATAGTCTGCATCTACCAGTTTCCAGCCCGGTTGCGCAATAAACAATTTACGCAACTGCCGTCCGAGCGATTGCCGAACAGGAATATTTTGCAAATTTGGCTCTGAAGAGGAAATTCTTCCCGTTTGCGTAATGGTTTGGTGGAATACAGAATGAATTCGCCCGCTCTCATCGATCAAATCAACAAAACCATCTACATAAGTAGAATTTAATTTCGTTAATCGTCGGTATTCTAAGATAGCATCAATAATTTCGTGATATCCCCGCAAACGCTCCAACACTTCAGCATTGGTGGAATATCCCGTCTTGGTCTTGGATAAGGCTGGAAGTTTTAGATCAACAAATAAAACTTCCCCTAATTGCTTGGTGGAATTGATGTTGAATTTTTTTCCTGCCATGAAGTAAATAGAATTGGTTAACTCTTCTATACGTTTCCGCAGCATTTGCCCAAACTCGGTTAACTGCTGTTTGTCCATGCCAAAACCGTTATGTTCCATTTGTGCCAATACTGCCATCAGCGGCAGTTCAATTTTTTCGAACAGATCCAGCGTACCGGCATCCGTCATGGCCTTCCTCATGGCTGAGGCTGCATCTAAAAAATAGGCGCAGGCAGTCTTATCATTATCCGGGGTAACCGCCAGTTGTTCCCTCAAAATTGAGGAAATGGTGTAATTGGATACGGAAGGATTCAAGATATAGGCCGCGATCTTAAGATCGAATACGATTCCCTTGGCTTCAATCCCCTTGTTCAGAAGATCCCGAACAAAAGCTTTTGCTCCGTAGGTGGTTTTATGCGGCATTTCCCCTGAAAAAAGTTTCTTTAAAAAATCCAAATCCGCGACTGTTTGATATAAAACACCCTCCGCATAAACCAGTAAATCGTTATCCGCAGGTAAAAAGGCGATTTCATTGACATCTTTTATAATATCCCACAAATCCACACTCTCGATGCAATTTATCTCAACGGAAACGCCGATCTCCTCTTGTGTATCCTGTATTCCCAATCGGGAAATAAACTTATCAAATTCCAGAGAAGAAAGCAGGTCAAACAATGCCTCTTCTTTATACGGTTTTTGAGCCAGATCCGCGATCGAGATATCCAGATCCATATCGGTTTTGATGGTAACCAATTGTTTTGACAGAAAAGCACTTTCACGATCCGTCTCCAGTTTCGTTCGTTGTGCAGGTTTAATCGATGGATCATTTAAATGCTCATAGACATTCTCTAAGGACCCAAATTTAGCAATCAATGCCGAGGCGCCCTTTTCTCCGATCCCCGATACACCGGGGACATTGTCCGAAGAATCCCCCATTATGGCTTTCATATCGATCAGTTGCAATGGAGTAACACCATATTTTTTCAAAACTTCTTCCGGTCCGTAACTAACGCTTTCGGTGCCGGTACGACTACTGACCGACAATAATACTCGAGTATGATCATTTACCAATTGCAAACTGTCACGGTCTCCGGTAACGATTACATGTTCCATATCGGGAAATTTTCGGGTCAGGGTTCCGATAATGTCATCCCCCTCAAATCCTTCGCATTCAATGCGTAAAATTCCCAGAGCATCCAGAAGTTGTTTGGCAATTGGAATTTGACCGGACAGTTCAGGCGCCATCGCTTTACGCTGTGCCTTATATCCTTGATACATGGAGTGACGAAACGTTTTTGCTTTTACATCAAATGCCGCAACAATACCATCCGGCTTTTCTTCTTCTATGAGTTTAAGCAGGATATTCAAGAAACCGTATACCGCATTCGTGGGAACACCGGCTTTGGTGGTTAAAGGCGGCATTCCGAAAAAGGCACGGTTCAGTATACTGTTTGAGTCCAATATCATCAGTTTCATGTTGTTACCTACACTTACCTATATCTTTTTATCATATATTATGTTATTATATCATTAGTATCATAATCTTTCAATCCAAAACATCAGAAAAAATTGTCATTAAATAAATTTTTCTGTAACTATTTTGAAACTTTTTTGAAATACTTCTTTTATTTTATAAAAATATAGTGTATAATGTAAAAGTTAAAAGACAAAAGAGGGGCTACACCATGGAAAACCTTAACGGAAAGCGATTGGCAATCGGGATTAATCCTGTCAGCGAATTGCTTCGTAGCGGCAATCCCGTAGATCGGTTATATGTCTGTAAAAGTCGAACCGCTCCGCAAATTGCCCGTATTATAGAAAAAGCTAAAAAACAAAATATTCCAATCGTTTTTTCCGATACTATGCGACTGGACAAGCTATGTGACGGTGCCAATCATCAAGGTGTCATCGCCCTATGTGCGGAAAAAGAATACTGCGATGTGGATGATATTCTTAATTATGCCGCACAGCGTAATGAAAAGCCGTTTATCGTGATACTGGATGAGTTGAAAGATCCCCATAATTTCGGCGCCATTATCCGTAGTGCCGACGGTGCGGGAGTTCACGGTGTCATTGTGGCGAAACGAGGGAATGCTCCCTTGTCGGAAACAGTTTCAAAAACATCGGCAGGTGCATTGGAATATGTGCGCATTGCCCGCGTATCCAATCTGGCATCCACGATTGACACGCTGAAAAAGCAAGGCGTTTGGATTTTCGGTACATCCGACAAAGCCTCGGTCACTTATACCGATACCGATTTTGATCTTCCCTGCGCTTTGATCATCGGAGATGAAGGGTTTGGTATCGGCCGTCTGCTTAGTGAAAAATGTGATTTTTTAATCAATATTCCCATGCGTGGACACGTTAGTTCATTAAACGCTTCGGTTGCTGCCGGTGTTGTGATGTATGAAGTGTTACGCCAACGAGATGCAAAAAAAAGATGATAAAGGAGAACCGTTATGTCAGATAAAGATTTCTTTGATTCCATTCTCGGCGATATCTGGTCAACCTCTAATAAAACGGCTTCCGAAGGCTCGGATAAATACAAAACTTCAGATTTTCAATTGGACGATATCTTGAAAGAATTCGGTGTTGTGGACGAAAAGCCAAAAAAAGAAACTCCGAAGCACAATACATATGCGGATGATTTTCTCTCCGGCAATAAAAGCGGCGATATCTGGACCGATATGCTCAAGGATCTTTCGTCCGAGAAGCCCAAGGTCGAAGCTCCTCAAGTTCATGACAAACCGATTCAAAAACCTGTCGCTGTGAAACAGGAGGTTGTTCGTGCCGTTGAGCCGACCATTGATCCGGTACTGGAGAAAGAAAAAGAAGAAGCCCGTAATTATGTAGCTGAACTTTTTAGCGATAACTCTCCTGCTGCACTGGCTGATGAGGTAACTTCTGATGCCGTTGTAACAGAAAAACAGGATCCGGTCATGGCGCCGATTCGCCCCATTAAAAAGATTCTTTCTGAACGTGAAGAAGAAAACTATAAGATGCGCAGCGGCTATATTGATTTAAACGCCATTCGGGAAGCAACCGCGGCCCGTAATCCTGTCGAAGGCGATGGCAGCACAAAGAAATTTACTTCAATGAATACCGAACAACGCGCACTCTTTGGAAAAATCGGTGACTTTTTCTCGGATGCTACATTCCAGTTTGATACCTCATCGGTAAACAATATTTCTTCGGAATTGGTTAACGGTCGTCCTCGTAAGCAAAAAAATAATCTTCCCGAAAATGAAGATGAGATCAAGATCAGCGATCAGTTTGAAGATATTTATGATAAAAAAGATATTCCCGCTGTTGAACAGGAATTGATGTTCCAGGTAAATATTGCAGGAATTAAGGCCATTATCACAGCCATTTTAGCTCTTCCTTTGGTCTTGCTTAATTTCTTCCCCGGTCTTGTCGATGCTGTTTTACCGACCATTGGGATCTCCAACGCCATTAATCACGCGATTGCCAATCTGTTCTTGCTTGGCATCATTGCCCTTTTGAACTTCAATATCATCGGGAAAGGCATTGCCGGTCTGTTCCGTCTTCGCCCCACCGGCTCCACCCTTGCTTCCCTTTCGGTGATTGCCGGTCTTGCTCATTGTATCTATGTTTTGATTACTACAGATCTGGAAAATCCCATGTACTGTGCCGTTTCTGCAATCGCCATTCTGTTTGTTTTGTTTGGTAAATACCTGTATTATAAAAATGTTCTTAAGAACTTCGAAATTCTCGCGTTTGATACCCAGAAAACGGCTTGTGTCAATGTAGCAGGCGGATATTCTCTTAAGGAACTGTACAGTGATAAAGAACGCATCAGCGCGTGCCGTTCGGTTGATTTGATTACCCGCTTTTTAAGTAATTCCTTTGATTATAACTTTGCCGATAAGACATCTCAGATCAGCATCCTTTCTTGTGTTGCGATCCTAATTGTTTCGGTTTTAAGTGCAATCTTATTCCAAGATGCTTCGTCAGTCTTTGCGCTGATTTCGGCCGCTTGTTGCTTGATTACTCCATTCTGTTATGATCTTGCCTACTCCATGCCCTTCTATGCGGTTTCCTCCAAGATTCGCAAAAACGGCAGTGCGGTAGTAAGCTATACCAGAGCCGGCGAATTTGCCAAAACCTCCACAATGGTCATGAGTGACAGCGACCTATTTAAGCCGGAAAACATTATCGTTCACTCCATGAAGATCAATGGCAATGATCGTATTAATGATGTGATCATCAATTGCGCATCCTTGATGCATGAATCCGGAAGTCCGGTAGCCGGCGCATTCATGAGTATTCTGGACAATAAAAAGGAAATGCTCCTGCCCGTATATAATTTTGATTGGATTCCCGAAAAAGGCATCTCCGGCTACATCAATAATGTGAAATATTTTATCGGTTCCAGCCAGTATCTGGCTGATTGCGGCATTAAGCTGCCCTCGGTCGATCTGGAGGAGAAATATAGGCGAGCTGGCCGTCAGGTTGTGATGTTTGCCGACAGCACAAAACTGTTAGCCGTTTTCTCCATATCCTATTGTCGTGATGAGCAAATTTTCCGCAATTTGCACCGCATCAATCTTGGCGACCTGAATCTTTTGGTGCTCACAAGAGATTGCAATATTACATCGGAATTGATGTCGCAGCTTTATGAAATGCCTATTGAGCATTTCACTATAGCATCCAAAAGTGAATTTGAACGCCTCTACCATAAAGATGACGCCAAACCGAAGCATCCCGCAGGCATCTATTCCATTACGGGCGCTACAGGAATCACGTATGCTCTCGCCAATTGCCGCCGCCTAATGGGTACCGTTCGCGCCTCTGTGGTTATGCGTACCTTGGCACTGGCCTGCGGAGCCATCCTTCTGTTGTTGATTGGATTTACCTCCGGCGACATTTCAACGGCCATTACCCCCCTGCGCATGGCCATCTTCCATTTACTATGGATGATTCCATCACTGTTTATTGCTCTGTTTGCGGGTTAACCGTTATATACACAAGAACCACCTTCACGGGTGGTTCTTTTTTTTCACAACAAAACGCCTTTCACATACCATGTTAGTAGTAGGAAAGGAGTTGAAATTATGACGCCTTATGCTTTCAGTATTATTGGTGGCGACACTCGACTTTGCTGGCTGGCGCAGTCTTTAGCTCAAGCCGGGCATATTGTAAAAATATACGGTCATGAGGAAAATGACTTTGTGTACGAGGTTCCGGTCGTGCATTGTTGTGATTTAGAAACCGTACTGGATGGCAGTCATGCTTGTATACTCGGTATGCCCAGCATGCAGGATAATGATACAGTATCCGCCCCCTATTCGCGCAAAAAAATATCATATTCGAAAATCATTGATTACATGTCTCCTACACAAATTCTATTTGGAGGCATCCTTCCTCAAGCCACAGATAAAATTCGAATATTTGACTATGCAAAAGACGAATCGTTATTGCTGTATAATGCCATACCAACAGCCGAAGGCGCCTTGCAATTATTGATGGAAAACACCCCTTATGTCATCCATGGAAGTAGAATTGCAATAATTGGCTTTGGTCGCATCGGTCAAAAAACGGCTAATTTGCTCGTAAACATGGGCGCCATTGTGGATGTATATACACGAAATCCGGAATCACAAACCAAAGCCGAAGTATATGGGTGTCACGCCAAGCCTATAACAGCGATTGTTAACACCATAACATCCTATCATGCTGTCATCAATACTGTCCCCAGCCCGATTCTTACTTCGGACATATTGTGCAAAGCAGACAAAAATACTGTTTTTATGGAATTAGCTTCTGCACCGGGTGGATTTGATTTATCAACAGTTAAGAATAAAAATTTAATTTATATCCCCGCTAACGGGCTCCCCGGCAAGGTAGCTCCGCAAAGCGCAGCAAAATACATCCAAAAAACCATCTTAAAACGAATGGAGGAAATCATATGAGTGCGAGTAGGATCTGTGTGGGGTTTGCTCTCTGTGGCTCATTTTGCACCTTTTCGCAAGTCATCCCTCAAATACAAACGCTATTAAATTTAGACTATGATGTCATTCCAATCATGTCTCCTGCTGCTTACGGTACTGATACCCGATTTGGCACAGCAACCCAACACATTAAGAACATTGAAACCATGACCGGTCACTCCGTTTTGCATACTATTGATCAGGTAGAGCCTATCGGTCCTAAACAATTACTGGATATTTTGGTTGTTGCCCCGTGTACCGGTAACACCTTAGGGAAACTTGCCGCAGGAATTTACGATACACCGGTAACATTGTCGGTAAAATCACATTTGCGCAACGCACGTCCCGTGGTGTTGGCTATCTCGACAAATGACGGCCTTTCCGGAAGCGCTAAAAATATTGGAGCATTACAAAATATGAAACATATGTTTTTCGTACCGTACTCTCAAGATGATCCGATAAAAAAACCAATGTCACTGGTTGCCCATATGTCCATGATCCCTCAAACCGTAGAAATTGCCCTTCTCGGCAAACAAATACAACCCATCCTGGCTTAACCGATCCGCTATATGCGGATCTACATAACTGTTGAATTTATAGGAATTATCTGCTATAATTTTAACGAGGTGATGATGTGATACATTCTACACGCACTATTTTTTACCAACGTCAAAAGAAATTCAATATTTTTGAAAAGATAGCAAACCGACTCCCTCGTGTCCGTAACCTCCCTGACGATCATTTGTATCGCGGACAACAAAAAGCCGCAGATATTCTGCTAAAACACGGACAAGTTGTCATGGCTTGCGTTGCCGAGGCGGATCCTGACTTGATGCAACCAGGCAAAGCGATCGGCGAAGCATCCGTTGTATACAGTACCGATGAATTATTTGATCAAATGCCGTCTTTATTGGCTCAGGTCGCAATAACCGTTACCTCTATTCGTGAAAACCCACAATTAGGAACGGAATATACCATTCTGGTAGATTGCATGGATGCCAAGACCAATTCCCGCCTCGGTCTCCCGATCCCTAAAGATATCTCTTATAAAAAAGATGTCATGTTAACCACCGTCTATGTAAATCCGGCACATCTTCCCCTGCCATTTTTATATCGAGGCTTTTTCCCGATTCTGATCTGCCCCGAAAAAACGCCGCATGCCATGGTCCTTCCCGCTCATTACTGGTCACAGGAAATGAAGGATTGCTGGTTGGAAAAAAGAAAATAAAACATCCGCACGAATTTTGTGCGGATGTTTTATTATTTGTTTTGTAATTTTGCGGCCCGTAAAGTATTTTCCAACAAGGTAGTAATCGTCATTGGTCCGACACCGCCAGGAACAGGGGTAATATACGATGCCATGGATTCCACTCCATCAAAATCCACATCACCGCATAATTTCCCATTTTCATCCCGATTGATTCCAACGTCAATCACAACAGCACCTGCTTTTACCATGTCGGCCTTGACAAACTTAGCTCGTCCGACAGCAGCAATCAGTATATCCGCTTGACGGGTTATTTCCTTGAGATTTTGCGTCTTGGAATGACAAATGGTGACCGTTGCATTACGATGAAGCATCAACATGGCTTGAGGCTTGCCTACAATATTGCTTCGTCCGATAATAACACAATGTTTCCCTGCAATTTCAATTCCCGTTTTATCTAATAACGTCATAACGCCGGCCGGTGTGCAAGGTAAAAAATCATAATCACCAATCATGATTTTCCCCACATTGGCAGGATGAAAAGCGTCAACATCCTTATGCGGGTCAATGGCATGAATAACAGCCGTTTCATCCATGTGTTTAGGCAACGGTAATTGCACCAAAATACCATTTACTCGTTTATCTGAATTTAATTCTTCAACTAAAGATAGCAATTCTTCTTGTGTGGTTTCTGCAGGCATGGCATATTGAAAGGATTCTATTCCAACATCCGCACACGCCTTATGTTTATTCGCCACATACACTTTAGAAGCACTGTCTTCTCCGACAATGATAACGGCAAGACCGGGTATGATGCCTTGTTCCCGCAAGGTTGTAACACGATTGCGAATATCGGCCCGACAGGCTGCCGCAATGGCTTTTCCGTCAATTTTCTGCGCCATCTTCCTGATTCTCCTGTTCTTTCGGTTGATCCTCTTCCGGTGCTGCATACATCGGCTGATATTCCTGATCGGCTTGCTCTTGTTTTTTTGCTTTGCGGGAAACACGAGGTACATACTCGAAACTGACCTCTCCCCGCTTCTTTACTTCAATGAATTTAACGATCAGCACAAAAACGCAAATAACAAATACGGTAAACGCAACCAGCTGATGGATCGGAATCACGCCCAATGTTTCAATGTATTTGGTATCGCGCAAGCCTTCCATCCAGCCCCGACCCAGACCATACCAGCCCATATACATCAAGGCAATTTGACCGGGGAATTTACGATATTTCTTGGAGATAATATGCAACGCAATAAATCCAATCAGATTCCATAATATTTCATATAGAAACAAGGGATGAACCGTCTTGTTCCCGATTTGCATGCCCCAGGGCAACGCCGTTGCTACACCATATACCTCACGGTTAATAAAGTTACCCCAGCGTCCGACCATCTGTCCGATCATAAATCCAAGCGCAACCAAATCCAGAACATTGCCCAGGCGAAGCTTTTTATAGCGGCAGAAGAAAATGATAAAAATACCGACAAAGAATATACCGCCGTAAATGGCCAAACCTCCATCGCGAATGGCAAAAATATCGGCAAACTTTGTGATCTCGCCGGCCGGCGCAAAAGCACAGTACCATAAGCGCGCTCCCACAATCCCAATGGGAACACCGAAGATCAGTCCGTCCAGCAGATCATTGGTTGTTAAGTTAAACTGCTTGGCACGACGACTGCAGTATATGTACGCCAGTATAACACCGGCGCATATAAATACGGCATAAAAGAAAATATTAAAGCCAAAAACGGTAAAGTAGTTCGGAATATCCAACTCCAAACCCAGTCGAGGGAATAGGATCGGCATATCGCCTTTATTGATCATGATGTTTTCCTCCTTTATTTTGATACCGGCATAATCACAGATAATGCACGGTGATCCTCAGTGAAATGATCGGCCAACCAATTTTCACACTCTTGAAGCGTAATTGAATCAATAGCCTTTATATAATCCCGGAAATACACACCGAGAAAATTCAGATCCATAAAGAGCATGGCTGTGTTTTCCACACTGTTTAATTGCCTCATGCGCTGACCGTATATCTTATTTTTCGCCCGCTTGAAACTATCTGCATCCAAGCCATTTTCGTGGGCCAGCCGGATGGCTTGCCCAACCTCATCAAAAATTCGGTCGGGATCTTTTGCCTCGCCGCCGATTAAACTGGCGCCAAATCCATATCCACCGTAATAGCCAACCGAAAAATCTTGATTGATTATCCCATCTTCGTATAATCGACCGTAGAAATCACTGGAAGTCCCCAGTAACATATCCAGAACGATCTCAGACATTAATTCCTTCTTAACGGCATCCAAACCGATCGATCCGTCGGGGTCCTTATATCCAATTAAAAATTGAGGATTGGAAACGGCACGGTTTTCGGAAATGCGCTTTGTTTTGACTTGGTTTGGTTCAGATATCTGCTTGCGCGTAATAGGTTCCGCCGGACGCTCCTTTAGGTATCTCTCGCAAAGTAGTTGAACACAAATCGGATCCACATCCCCACACACAACGATCCCCATATTATTGGGATTATAAAAGGTATCATAACAATGATACAGGATCTCGGGGGTAATTTGAGCAATGGTTTCTACCGTACCTGCCGTATCGATGCGGGCAGGATTGTTGTGAAACATGGCTTGCATCACATTCATGAGGACTCGCCAATCGGGATCATCCTCATACATCTTGATCTCTTGCCCGATAATCCCTTGCTCTTTATCAACGTTCTCTTTTGTAAAATGCGGATGGGTAACAAAATCTAATAAGATACCAAATGAGTCCTCAAACCGCTCGGTGCAAGAAAATAAATACACCGTCTTATCGCATGAGGTAAAGGCATTGGCGTTGGCACCTGTTCGGGAATAACGGGTAAAGGCATCTTCCGTCTCCCCTTCAAACAATTTGTGCTCCAGGAAATGCGCCGTGCCATCCGGAATAGCGAATGTGTCAGAGCCATCAATCGGCGTACACTCGGTATCCATAGAGCCGTAGTTTGTCCCAAACATAGCATAGGTTTTGGAGTGACCGGGTTTATATATAACAGTAACCGGATAACCGGCTTTCGTCGTAAACTGATAATAGGTCTCTCCGGAAAGATCACAATGATATTTTGTCATTGCTCCATCCCTCCTTTTAACACGTATACCGAAATCGGCTCTACCGTCTTGGCTACATCCTGTATATCCTTTTCAGTGAGCTGTTCAATCTGCCGTAAATCTTCCTCAATTGAAACGGGTCTGCCGGACAATATCTGATTCAGTGCATAATCTTCCAGTTGCGAAACAGAATCCTGCATCGCCTTTAAATTATTGATATACGCCTTCTTAGCCGCCGCAAATTCTGCCTGCGTAAATTCTCCTCTAACAATACTGTCTAACTGAACCAAAATCTCTTTTTTTGCCTCTTCAATTTTTTCGGGCATAACACCGGAATAAACAATCATTAGATTTTTATGTTTTTCCAACATAGCCGAACAGTAATAGCAAAGCGATAACTTTTCTCTGACATTGGCAAACAATAATGAACTGGGGCTACCGCCGTAAAGAATCAAAAATAGCCGCTGCGCCACATCATTTACCTGTTTATTAAATCCAAAGCCTATGGATAATTTGGCTTGATCTACCGGATAAATTTCTTCATATTCCATTAACTCGCCCAAAGCAACGGCACAGGAAGACGTCGAAACAGCTATCCGATCATCCGAAAAATATTTTCCAAAGGCATTTTCAATTTGCACATCGGAAACGCGACCAAACCCATAAATCTCAACAACAGATGATTGCAAATACTCTTGATAAAAATCAAATAGCGTTTTCGCAGTAATTTGTTTTACACAGTCAACACTACCGCACTCATAAACCTGATACGGTTGACCTTGTGCAGAGAGCTCACCGCATCGCCGTAACGCATATATGCGCTTGTCGTTGATCCGCCCCTCAATCAGATTACATAGGTTTTTCTTTTCTCGCTCAACGGCAGGAATATCAAAGGAATCCCCATCCGTTAACGGGTGGAAAATCACCTTGGCCATAAGTTCCAGTGCCTTGGAAATAATATCATCTTGATGCGCAAATGAATTATCCAAAAATTCCAGTGAGAATGTTACCACATGGTTGTCCCCTTTTTTTCGGAGAGACACATGTAATTGAGCGCCGTATAATTCATCCAGCGCACGCCCTAAGGCCTTAACATTCGGGTAATCGGCACATCCCGTTTTTAGTACCATGGATAACAAGGAGGCGAATGACGCCACCCGTTCACTTAAAGGCATGACAAAACTGATATAGATCTGATTTGTCTTAAACAGATCCATGGGAGATATATTTACATGAACAGCCGGAGCGATTGGTTTTCTAATCATACTTGCCTCCTGTTTTTCTGTTTATTATTTTACCCGTTCTTTCAAAAAATGTCAATCATTCATACGCATTCTTCTTTGCCGCACCCCCACTTTGTTAGGCTTTATGTGAAATATCATAAAAATCAAAGATGGTACAATGGCCCATACAAAAAAAATAATGCTTTGCCATTGGAGTCGGAACAAGAAATAACCCCCTAACACCATGTTTAACATAGCTCCCGTAATATAGGGATACCATGCAAAAACGTCTCGTGGCTTATATCGAAAATTATTCCCGTTTTTTATGGCTTCTATAGCATTTAATGTCCGATACGGAATCAATAATAATTTCCATACCGAGCGCCTAAGACTATTCAAAAGAACGGTTAAACTATTATCCTCATTCATGCATGGGTCCGATAATGCATGTCCGGTTAGAATTTGATGAATCAGCCGTTTGTATGTCGGCGCCAAATACGGCATACATGCAGCAATAGCGAAAAAGATAAATGTCTCTCTTTCGAAAAATGTTGCCAAAATTATAATAAGAAACGATAACACAGGCGCTACCGCATCCAAACATCTTTCCATAAACATATAGCGACCTAATCCCGTAATGTCTTTTTGCTTTACATGAAACAGACTATCCCTAATGCGAGAACATTCGCCTTCCAGATCAGAAATTACGGATTGGTGTCCTTGGCGTGCAAATGAAACCGATGAGACGTATCCGCACCGCATACGATCTCCCACGTTAAAACCGGAAATCCCGTCAAAGCCTTTCATAATTTTCTTGTATGTGCTTACATGAATCAAGCCGATCCCATCAAAGATATCTTGCTCATGGATAAATTGATTGAATTGGTTATGCATCTTTGAATTTAACATGGAATCATTATACTCAACCTTGGGAATCAATATCCCATGTCCATCCATTACCGCATTATATTTGAAGTCATATTGTGGACGATTGAACGGATGGCAAGCAACACTTAGTAAATCAAGAATACCGCCCTCGTGCGTATCGATATTGCTATCCAGAATCAAAAGATACTCTGAATCATGTATCCTCCTTGACCGCATCACTTCATCTATGGCGCCGTTTTTTCGCCCTTTGCAAATATATTGCATTTGGCTGGGGTTGAATATTCGTTTTCTGCTGTGCACAAAGAATCGTTTTCCGTATTTTTGGTTTAGCCAATCAATTTTTGCCCGAATATATGCCATTTTTTCCCGCTCCCCTTTTTCCGTTTTTTTATTGCTGTCGGGGCGATCGAGAAGCAATCCGAAAACGGCATTCACGTTTCGATTTTGACGATATACTTCTTCTAATTTTTGAATAGTTGCATCATTATTATTTTGTAACACGCTGTAAATTGCCACACAGATTTTTGTATCCTGGACGGTACGACAGTTTGGATTGAGCTGCATAAATCCATGTGGCTTAAAAAAAGAAAGCATAAATTGATTGGCAAAAATTTTTGATGTTACATAAGATGGGGCGAGTGACAACAAAGACAGCCACAAATTTTGAGAAACCAGATATAATTGTATACTCATGACGGCTACCGAACCCCATAAAAATACAAAATATATCCATTTTTTTAGGGTATTTGTTCGCGTTTTAAGATAAAAACCGATGTGTTTTCCGTCTTTTTTTGCTGATTTTGCAACACTTTTAATGATTTCTGAAGGGGTTTTTCCTTCTTTTTGCGCTATTTTTAGGATAGTTTCTCTATAAAACCGCTTACCTTCCTGCCCCATTTCGGCGTAATCGCTATCTTTTAACAACTCTTTTTCATCAAAACAGGCGTAAGGCATTAGTGTTTCAACATCAACGGCTTGCCAATCACAAAAAAATTATAAAATTGCATCAACATTTTCCATGCGATACAGTTTTTTTATTGAAAACAAAATTAGGAATGAAAAAAACAATTCATAGCCATAGAAATCCAGCGCATGGCACTTTCCGACTTGTTTTAGAAAGTCTATCAAATCCTTTTTTGATAATTGTCCTGCTTGAATAAATTCTGCAGCCAATCTTTCCGCTAAAAGAATAGTTCCCTTGCTAATTTTTTTCTTATTAAGCCGATTCATTGTGTTATTAAACTGACGGACATGAAACAAGATAAGATCTTGAGGGAACCGGACTGTATTGCGAATATGGCGATATAAGACACCGCATTGATAACGGTAATGATTTAATTTCATCGAAATGCCTCGTCAATGATCGGATAAAAATCCGTATCCGGAAATATCCGATGTGTTTGCCCCGATAAAAAAAGCTTTATCATCACATGAAAACACGATCTTTCTCAATTTAGTAAATTCATATGAATATACGGCACACAGGATGATATGTTGTTCCTTACGTAGATAACTGCCTCTTCCGTATAAAATGGTGGCTCCTCGACCGAGATTTTTCAATATTTGCAATTCAATTTCTTCGCTTTTCTGAGATATGATAAAGCATAAAGTTCCCTTTTCGGTGCGGGAGAGTATATAATCAATGGCTTCGGATGTTATGAAGGTAAGGATCAGAGAGTAAAGGGCACCGGTAATATCCGCATATACCAATACCGTACCGAACACAATGATGAGGCCGTCAATAATCAATAGCACTTTACCCATTTTCCATTTCGGGTGGGATTGACGGATCAGATGCGAAAGCAAGTCACTGCCTCCCGTCATAATGCCTCGCTGAAAAATAATGGCTAATCCGACACCGGACGACAAACCGCCAAAAATACAGGCCAATATGCGGTCTTCGGTAATCATGGGAAGAAATGAAAAAATATCGACCATAAGTCCGGACAATATGGTGGCAATAATGGTTTTTATTAAAAATATTTTTCCCAGTTTTCGAATGCTGAGCAAAAACAGCGGCAAATTCACCAACACAATTCCCAAGCCAACCGACAGTCCTGTCAAATTATTCATAATAATTCCTAGGCCGGTTGCGCCGCCCGGTATCAAATTTCCCGCAATAATAAATACATTGATCGATATTCCGTAAATAATACAACCAATTACGATTGCCATGGCATCAAAAAATAATTCTTTATTTCCTTTGTTGTGCATATAATCACCCTTATGAGTATCGGTGTTTTGAGGCAGAATATGCAAAAAGGACAAATGACACAGTCATTTGTCCTTTTCTGATGCTAGAAAATCAAAGATAACCGCAAACAATTTATGGATACGCTCTTGCTTATCCATAAGATCCAGATACCCAAAAACCGCCTCTAATGCCGTTGCCCGATGATAATCCGCTACATCGGCGTGTTTGGGCATGTGAGGAGAATTGGCATTTCTGGCTCGCATAAATATCGAAGTTTCATTCTCATCAAGTAATGGAATCAGTACATCGCAGGCATGGCTTTGCTTGGCGGCGCTGACATAGTTCATAGCCAATCGGTGCATCTTCCCTGCCGATTGGGGAGATTGAGTAATCAACGCCCTTCGAACCAGTCGTTCATACACGGCGTCGCCTTGATAGGCCAGAGTTAATACATTGATTAAAAAAGGATCCATACGCTACCTCAATCGATGCTGCGGCGCCCCTCAAAGGCTCGCAATAGGGTTACTTCATCCGCATAGCGCAGATCCCCGCCGACAGGGATTCCATAGGCGATACGGGTAACCTTAACATCCAGAACCTTAAGAAGTTTATGGATATAGGTTGCCGTCATTTCTCCTTCAATCGTAGGATTAGTAGCAAGAATAATTTCTTCCACACCATCGGCACCTGCACGAGTAATCAGTTCTTTGATCTTCAAGTGCTCGGGACCAACCCCGTCCATCGGCGAAATAACACCGTGTAATACATGATACAATCCTTTATAGTCACGGATTCTTTCAAAAGAAACGATATCCTGCGGCTGTTCCACTACGCAGATACGGGAATGATCCCGACGTTCATCGGAGCAGATTTCGCACATATCTTCTTGCCCCGACAACCCGAAGCATATCGGGCAGGTTGCTGTGTGTTCTTTGGCGTAAAGGAGAGCACCGGCAAATGCCTGAACATCTTCCTTGGACATTTCCAACACCTCATAGGCGAGGCGTTGGGCCGTTTTAGCGCCAATACCGGATAGTTTACGAAACTGTTCGGCCAAATTTTGTACAGGTGTATGGTAGGTACTCATAAGGTTACCTCAAATTAAAACATACCCGGCAAACCCATGCTGCTTAACGGACCGGTAATCTGTCCGATCTCATCCTCAGATGTTTTGTCGATCGTTTCCATCACTTCATTAACGGCAGCACAGATCAAATCTTCCAAGGTTTCCGCATCGTCGGGATCAATGACATCGGGATCGATTTTAACCGATTGAATACGATGGGTACCGAGAGCGGTAACGGTAACCGCACCGCCGCCCGAGGATGCCGAGTATTCTCTTTCAGCCAATTCGACCTGCTTGGCTTCCATTTCTTCCTGCATCTTCTTTAGCTTATTCAGCGAACTCAAGCTGGGACCGCCGGCATCTTTCGGAATTCTGACTTTCATAAATCTATCTCCTTTATAATGAAAAAGTATCGGTATTTTCTTGCGGTTTTATCGTCACATCCTTGGGTGGGATCACGCGAATCGTGCAATTTTCCACGCCGAGAGCGGCACAGGCATCCCGAATATGCTTTTGCGTTTCCGGACGGCAAGCCAGATCGTATTCCGATTTTGCGGTTGCATATAATAGCAATTCGTTATTCGTAAGGGAGCCTTTTTGAGGAATACAAAAGCGTATATTCGGCATTTTAATTCCGGCCAACATTTTCTTGTAAAAGTCCTCATTTCCAGCCGGCGTTTCCTGCGGTGGGGCCGACGGTTTTGACTCCATCGGTTTTGGATTCTCTTTTTTCTCGGGTGTTGGCACAGGAGTAGGGGTAGGCGTTGTCGTAGTTGCCGTGACTTCCGGTTCGGATATTTGCGGGCGGCACAGACGGATCAGACTCATTTGTGCCACGGTAAGATTTCCGTTGTTCTTGGCGGTGCCGGCAATGGCTTTTGTTAACTGATCGATGCAATAGAAAATATAGTCGCAAGACAAGGAATCTGCCATTTGACAGAGCAACTCTCGCTCTTCCCCACTGCGTCTGACACAATCAGCAGCATTCATCTTAATTAAAAGCAGATCCCGATAACAACCGATCATTTCACTCATCAGGGTATCCATGCGTTTGGATGTCGCATAAAAGCCATCCAGACACAGCATGGCTTTGGCAATATCATGATTGGCACAGGCGCCGATCAATTCCAACAGTTCTTCACAACCGACGATGCCAACGGTTTCCAATACAGTTTCACGGCTTACCGTGCCTGCCGTTTGGCATTGTTCCAAAATGGACAAGGCATCACGCATGGCGCCATCCGCCAATAGGGCGATCATTTCTGCCGCCTGTGGCTCGAGTACGATATTTTCATGCTGTGCGACTTGATTAAGACGAGAGGTTATGACGGAAACAGGCAAGCGCTTAAAGTCAAATCTTTGGCAACGGGATAGGATGGTGGCCGGAATTTTCTGCACCTCCGTTGTAGCCAAAATAAAGACAACATATTCGGGGGGTTCTTCCAATGTTTTTAACAGCGCATTAAAGGCATTATTGGTCATCATCTGAACCTCGTCGATGATATACACTTTACGCTTACCGACGGAGGGGGCATATATAACTTCATCAATAATAGACCGAATATCTTCGACACGACTTTTACTGGCCGCATCGATTTCCACAACATCGTACAGGCTTTCCTGCTCAAACAGGCGACAGTTTTCACAGGCATTACACGGCTCTCCGTTTTGGGGCGATAAGCAGTTAACGGCCTTGGCTAATATTTTAGCGCAAGTGGTTTTACCCGTTCCGCGGGTGCCGGTAAACAGATAAGCATGTCCGATCTTCTCTTGCTGAATCTGATTTTTTAATGTGCCGGTGACATGATCTTGGCCAAACACATCATCAAATTTTGTAGGACGCCATTTACGGTACAAAGCTTGATATTCCAAATCGTCACCACCTAAAATTAAATAGAATAAGGCAGGGTACCTACTGCACCCGGAACGAACTGCTTAATGCTGCTCGGTTCCCCGCCTGACATGGTTCACAGACATCCGCCGCGTAGGACCTGCCTTATTTATATTATACAATATTATAATTGGAATTTCAATACTTATTTTCGGTTCACGCCATTAAAAAATTCTACCGCTTTCGCTACATCTTCAGCACAGAAAACCGAACTGCCTGCTACCAGAACATCCACACCGGCATCGACAAGACTTTGAGCATTTTCCTGATTTACACCGCCGTCAACCTCAATCAGGTAGGAATACCCTTTTTCTTTGCGCTGGCTGTCCAGCCACTCGATTTTCGGCAGCATATCGGGCATGAATTTTTGACCGCCGAATCCCGGCTCTACCGTCATGATCAAAACCATATCAATCCGGCTCAAATAGGGCTGGCATACTTCGATTGGGGTGCCCGGTTTTACAGTAAGCGCGACACGGATTCCATGTGATTTAATCTTATCTATGCATAGTTGGATATCTTTTGTGCTTTCTACATGAACCGTAATGATATCCGCACCGGCTTTAGCAAAATCATCAATATACCGTTCCGGTTCTTCAATCATCAAATGCACATCAAAGACAGCGCTTGACGTGGGTCGCAAAGACTTAACGATGCACGGACCAAGGGTGATATTCGGGACAAACCTACCATCCATGACATCAATATGCAGATACTCCGCACCGGCATCCTGTACTTTTTTGCAGTCTCGGGCTAAATTTGCGAAATCCGCTGATAAAATTGAAGGGGCAACGATAGCCATTTTTGTTCTCCTGTTATTTAATAAAATTTAATATATCTTTAGGCTTATGCGCGATAACATCGGCACCTGCGTGCTGTAGCTCTTCTGCGCCGCGATATCCCCATGCGCAACCGATACACGAAATACCGGCGTTATGAGCGGTAAACACATCCACGTCACTATCCCCAATAAAGACAGCTTCAGCAGGAGTTTGGGTGTGTGAAGCAATAATTTTATTCAGATATGTAGGGTTTGGCTTTAACGGATAGCCGTTGCCTGCGCCGTAAATGCCGCAAAACGGGATATCCGGCAATAATTTATGACAAAGCACAAGCGAGTGTTCTTCAGTTTTATTTGATAATACGGCAATTTTAACACCCATTTGAGCCATAACCTGAAGCGCGTCACGGATACCGGCATATGGATAGGTTTTATCGGCATAATGAGCGCTATAGGTTTCATGATAAATACGGCACATATCCTGAAACTGTTCTTCATTGTCAAAATCGGGCGGAAGAATTCGGCGAAGGGATGTTTGAAATCCGTTTCCAATCGCTTTACCAAACCGATCCGGCGGGCACGGAGTATAGCCGTACGCGGTTACCGCCTTATTAAATGCCGGCAAAAGATCCGGTTGGGTATTTAGAAGGGTTCCATCCAAGTCAAAAACAGCTAATTTATACATTTTTACACCCAAAATAATAGTTTCAAGGTATTATAACACAATTAAATTGAAAAGAAAAGTTGATTTATTAAAATTTTTCATGTATAATATGAATAGAGATTCTACAGAAAGGTATGGACAAACCCATGTATGCAATAGGTGACAAGGTAGTATGTCCGATGCATGGCGCCGGAGTCATTGAGCAAATTGAAACACGCTCGATCAATGATACGGATCAGCAATATTATGTAGTTTCCCTTTTCCTGGGAAACATTAAGATCATGGTGCCTGTTGCAAAAGAATCCACGCAAATTCGTACGGTTACCCACAAAGAACATGCGCGTGAAATATTAAATGCATTGCATGACTTGGAGACAGAGCAAAATAGTAACTGGTCGAAGCGTTATCGCGAGAACATGGACAAGCTGAAAACCGGAGATTTGATTGAAACGGCAAAAGTATTTAAGAGTTTAGTTTTGCGCAACAAAGAGAAGACATTATCTGCCGGAGAGAGAAAGATGCTTCACAGTGCAAAGCAAATTCTCATGAGTGAACTTATGATTGCTTTAGATACGGAATTTGCCGATCTGGAACGTGATATATATAATGCCATAGGTTAAGCCCTATGGCATTCCTTATAAGGAGTGAAACAAATTGCAACACCAAAAAACGTGCGCAATCCTTGTTGCCGCAGGGAAAAGCACACGCATGGGCACAGATAAGCAACGGATCCATATCGGAACAAAAACAGTTATCGAGCATTGCTTGGAAAATTTTCAGGCAGCCAAACATATCGATAGCATAGTTATCGTTACCGGTAAAGATTCCATTGAATACATGACTTCTATCGCCCCGTCAAAGGTATGGGCTGTTGTAGAGGGTGGCAATAGTCGTCAACAATCGGTAATTCTTGGGCTACAGGCAGTACCGTCAGATGTTACATTTATCGCCGTGCATGATGGCGCTCGTCCCTTTGCCTCCCCCGCCTTGATTGATGAGATATGCGAATGTGCATACCGATTCGGAGCGGCCGTTCCGGTTGTCCCGATTACCAGCACGGTAAAGGTCATTGATGATTGCGACAGGATCGTTTCAACAGTAGATCGGGATTCTCTACGTTTGGTTCAGACACCACAAGTATTTAATCTGCAACAATACAAACACGCATTAGCGGATGCGGTTGATCTGGATTTTACAGATGATTGTCAATTGTTTGAAAAGATGAATCTGCCAATTGTCTGCGTAAAAGGTGACGAGAAAAACATAAAAATTACAACACCGGATGATATACTATTAGCACAATTGATTCAACAAAGGATGGATGAGACATGAGGATTGGAATCGGATATGATGTGCATCGGTTGGCAGAAGGACGCTCTTTAATTCTGGGGGGTGTGGAAATTCCGCATCGTGTGGGATTGCAGGGTCATTCGGATGCCGATGTCTTGGTTCACGCCATTATGGATGCCATGCTTGGTGCGTTAGCATTGGGTGATATTGGAAAGCATTTTCCGGATTCTGATGATAAATACAAAGGAATATCCAGTATGATTTTGTTGAAACATTGCCAAGCATTAATTCAGCAACATGGCTATCGTATCGGTAATGTAGATGCTACGATCATTGCGCAGGCTCCTAAGCTCTCCCCTTTCATTGCGCAGATGCGTCAATCGATCGCTGAATCGCTTTGTGTGGATATCGATCAAATAAGTATAAAGGCCACAACCGAAGAAAAACTTGGCTTCACGGGAGCTGAGCTGGGAATCAGTGCGCAGGCGGTTGTTTTACTTGAAAAAAGATAAAAACATGTTGCAAAATCAAGACAAAAAATGTAAAATAGACATATATTAAAAAATAAGGAGAATTTCACGATGAACGAAATCAATATTGAAACATCTGCAAGACATATCCATGTATCTGCGGCAGATCTGGAGAAGCTGTTTGGTGCCGGATATGAATTGACCCCGAAGAAGGATCTTTCGCAACCCGGTCAGTATGCTTGTAATGAAAAGGTTACCGTTAAGGGACCGAAAGGTGAGCTGAAAATGAGCATTCTCGGTCCTACCAGAAAACAGACTCAGGTTGAGATTTCCTTAACTGATGCTCGTGCAATCGGACTGAAGGTTCCCATTCGCGAATCGGGCGATCTGGCGGGAAGTGCCGGATGCGTTATTGTTGGTCCTGCCGGTGAGGTTACCATCGAGGAAGGTGTTGTTGCGGCAAAGCGTCACATTCATCTGTCTGTGGACGAAGCGGCGGAATTGAACGTTACGGATAAGCAAATCGTTAAAGTGCAGATTGATTCGAAAGAGCGTTCTATTATTTTTGGTGATGTTGTGGTACGTGTCAACAAAGATTATCGCAACGCTATGCATATTGATACCGATGAATCCAATGCGGCTTGCTTGGATGGCACGGAAAAAGGTACAATTCTGAAATAAATGATTATAATCCCCTATTTGCATAGGGGATTATTTTAAAAGGTGTTATTCATGAAAAAATATATAACAGCCCTATTGATTTTCATTTTATTATTCTCTTGTATCCCTGTGATGGCCAATTCATCAACATTAGTAACCATTATGAATTGTGATACGGGACGGTTAATTACCGATTCGAATGGAAATACACAATTCAATATGACACAGGAAAATGATATGACATATTTTACCGATGCAGATGGAAAATATTTGGATTTATCCGGTAATCGTGTAGAGTTATCCAATCGTTCGGTTTCCTATTTTGTTACGACATTATCCATGAATCGTTCGCAAATTCAGCTATCAAATAAGAAATATGTATTTGATACCGATGACGGATCGTCAAATGAGGCAACGATTGCAACGGATAATAAGGGAACGGCCATTTCCTGTGCATGGTTTATTACTCCGATTGAAAATGGACGGCCGTTGCGTATTTTGTGTTTGGGGGATTCTTTGACATACGGTGTGGATTTGGATTTAGGCGGAACATCAAATCCTAGAGTTGCCTATCGACAAACACTTTCACGGAATTTGATCGATTATTTTGGTTCGGTTGCTTTTGTAGGTAACGTAGACGAGTACACAACCACCATCAATGATCCCTATCTTTATCGCCATTCGGGATACAGCGGATATGTAATTGAGGATGTATATCATGTTGATCAGCATCCGGGAATCAAACCCATGGTGGATGATATGATGGCAAAATATCAGCCGGATATTGTCATTATGATGCTGGGAACGAATGATCTGGGATTATCAATCATGACCGGAGACATTATTCCCCGATGGGAGAATCTTGTTCGACAGATTGAGGGACAATTGCCGGATAACGGTCTTATTCTGTGTGCCACCCTTCCCCCTCTTTTAAATTCCACAAAAGAACCTATGTTTAATGAAAAGATGCAGGCTCGACTTCGGGAATTGGCCAATGAAGGGCTGAAAATAGGTTTTGCCGACACGTATACCCCACTCATGGAAAATGAACGTGGATTTCTGAATGACGATGGTGTGCACTTTAATTACCGCGGATATGACGTAATGGGACAGGTGTTCACGCAGGCCATCGTAAGCGCATATGATTCATCCGGTAAAAAAATAACACCCAATCCGTTAATTCCGGCGGATCCTTATGCCGAACCGTCTGAATCAAGCGGCTCATCGAGTAATTCAAACGTCCCTACTTCCCCATCATCGATTATATGGATTCTGATAGGTATAGGGATAGCCATTATTGCTGCCATCGTTGTTTTATTTTATGTTCTCAAGAAAAAAAGATAAACAAAAGGATGCCGATTTGGCATCCTTTTTCTTATTTGAGCATTTCCAGAAATTCGGTTTCGTTGATGACGGCAACGCCTAAAGTATTGGCCTTATCCAATTTACTACCGGCATCCTCTCCGGCTAAGACATAAGTTGTTTTTTTAGAAACAGATGAGGAAACCTTTCCGCCCTGTGCAATAATCAGTTCCGATGCTTGGTCACGGGTTAAATGCTCCAACTTGCCCGTTAAGACAAAAACAGCATTGGAAAAGCGATTGCCAACCTGTTTGCGTTCATAGATCATAACCACGCCGACCTCTTGCAGTTTTTCGATGAGATTTTGCGATTCCTCTTGTGCGAAAAAGTTTTGAATACAAGTCGCAGTAATTGCGCCGACATCAGTTATATCTGTTAACTGCTCATGCGTAGCATTCATGACCGCACGGATATCGCCAAAGGTTTCGGCAAGCACTTTTGCCGCCTGTTTACCGACTTGGCGAATGCCGAGAGCAAAGATGACACGATCCAATCCGCCGGTCTTTGAACGTTCAATTGCTGAAACTAAATTTGAGGCAGATTTTTCACCCATCCGCTCCAATCCAATCAGATCTTCCGTTTTGAGAAGGTACAGGTCTGAGGGGCGTTTCAGCAGGCCGGAAGCGATTAACTGTGAAATCACAGCAGGGCCAAGGCCGTCAATATCCATGGCATCGCGAGAGCAAAAATGTTCGATATGACGCTGCAACTGTGCAGGGCATGATGGATTGACGCAACGAACGGCTGCTTCATCTTCCTCTCTCACAACAGGACTGCCGCAAGAAGGACAATGGGTAGGCATGGTATACGGAACGCTGTTTGGCTGCCTTTTTTCTTTGGATACCCCGACAACTTCCGGAATAATGTCGCCGGCCTTACGAACCTGAATAATATCCCCTACGCGAATATCTTTGGAAGTTATAAAATCGATATTATGCAGGGTAGCGCGTGAAACGGTGGTACCGGCAAGACGAATGGGATTAAAGTTCGCATTGGGGGTAAGAACGCCCGTACGTCCGACTTGGATTGTGATCTCGTTAAGCTGCGTTTCTTTTACTTCAGGGGGATATTTATAGGCCACTGCCCATTTGGGTACCTTAGAAGTTGTACCTAATCGTTCCCGCTGAGTAAAATCATCCACTTTAATTACCGCACCGTCAATATCAAACGGCAAAGAATCTCGTGACTCCCCTAATTCTTTTATTTTATTAAGGACATCATCAAAGTTAGAAAATGGGCCGTAATAAGCATTGGTGGGAAAACCTAACTTTGATAAATATTGAAGAGTTTGGCTGTGTTTTTCCAAGGTAACGCCTTCGATTCGCTGTAAATTGAAGACAAGAATATCCAAATGACGCTGTGCACATATCTTTGAATCCAGTTGACGAAGAGAGCCTGCGGCAGCATTTCGAGGATTGGCAAAACAAGCCTGCCCCTCCGCTTCTCGCTTGGCGTTGATAGACTCAAAAACCTTTTTAGGCATATACACTTCACCGCGAACCTCTAACAGTGGGAGTGTTTCGGGCAGTGTCAAGGGAATGGAGTGAATGGTCTTCATGTTTTCGGTTACATTTTCACCGGTAGCACCATCACCACGAGTAGAGCCAAGCGTAAAAACCCCGTTTTGATATTCAAGGCTGGCCGATAAGCCGTCAATTTTAGGCTCTAATATATACTGAGGATCCGATATTGTTTCTCTTACGCGACGGTCAAATTCCCGTAATTCATCAAAAGAAAACGCATCTTGTAACGACAGCATAGGGACGGCATGAGTTACCTGCTCAAACTTATCAAGAACAGCGCCACCAACACGTTTGGTTAACGAAGAGGCAGAAGCATATTCGGGATATTGTTTTTCCAAGTCGGCCAATTCCCGAAGCATCATGTCGTACTCGTAATCGGATATTTCAGGAGCATCATCCGTGTAATATTTCTTGGCATGATACTCCAATTGTTGATTTAATTGCATCATTTTCTTTTGAATGTCCATCTTCTTCTATCCTAATTCTAAAAAGTTATTCACTTTATCCCAAAGCTCTTCATTGGTAGTAACATTGGTATAGTTTTCCGGCACAACACCCAACAAAACCGATTCACCAAGGACAATGGATGTGCTTACCGTTGTATACTCGGTATAAGCCGGCATAACAATTCCGATGGTAACGGTAACCTCAAGAATGATCTGATGAAGCGTTTGATTGATCCCTGCGGCTGAGAAGGTATTGATAATATCCGTTTCCGCATATCCTACCGGAAGCAGCCCTATGTATATGCGGGGACCGACACCGGATAACAATTCCCCGCCGATAACACTACCGATCGGTATGCCGATCGTAGCCTCGTCAATTTGATTAACATGGTCGGTAATTTCAGAGGTTAATTCCGCCTTTAAGCGGTTAATAATGGATGCATTTGTTCTCAATGCCGTTACGCGGTTTTCATGATCGTATTCCAAAACGATCATAGAATCATAGGAAATAAATTCGATTGCCAAGACCTGATCAACAGCGGCATTTATTGCTCTCGTGGCCATAGATTTTGCTCTGGCGACCGCAATGGGACGGATCATGGGACGTAATCTGGCTAGGAGAATTAAAAATAATAATGCAATCACAGTCAGGCAACAGATACACCCCACTAAAAAACGGCGGATCTTCTTTTTGCGGGTACCGCACAACATATGTTTACTCAATATTCATTCACCCATACCAGTATATGAATATGGGTGAAGAATTTACAATGGATTTAATCCATTCGCAGGCAATTAATAGGATCTAACGCGGCTGCTTTTTTTGCCGGGTATACACTAAATATAATACCGATTCCTGCGCAAAAAAGCAAGGCACAAATGGCAATATTTATATCAAAATTTGAATTTATACCCAGAATCGGTTTAGCGGCCAGAGAAAGCAGATACCCCAACACGACGCCAATGATCCCGCCGAACAAGGATATGGCGACAGCCTCGGAAACAAATTCGGCCATAATGTTTGTATTTGTGGCTCCTATTGCTTTCTTCATTCCGATCTCCAATTTGCGTTCATTCACAGCCACAAGCATAATGGTCATCACGCCAAGTCCACCAACAATTAAGGACACGGCAGCAATTGCCGAAATTATAATCGTAACCGTTTGCATAACTGCGTTTATTGTGTTTTGATGGGTGGAGAGATTTTCGTAAAAATAACCGCTTTTGTGAGTATGCGCGCTTAATACGGATGTCGTTCTTTTGCTAACCATATCCGTATCGGCATTCTCATCTAAAGACATAATAAAGGCATCGAAGGTAGATGTTTGTGACAATTCAAAATATGTGGTATACGGAATATAGACAAACACAGCAGAATCACCCAACAATCCGCCGATAGCCATATCGGATTTGGAAATCACCCCGATAATTTCAAAGATTTCACTATGATTTTCAATAGAAACGGAAACATTTTTTCCGACAATATTCTCTCGACCATATATTTTCTCAGCAAGTTCGGAGTCAATCATACATACTTTTGCTGCTCCTTTTATCTCTGACGATGAAAAGCCACGGCCATATTTTGCCCCGGCAACCGAAAGGGCAATGGCATTATTACCGACACCGAGAGCGGATGTTGGTATTGTGGGAGTTTGTGCTCCGATTTGAATTGACTTATAAATTAAGGGCATGACAGATGTGATTTCATCGATTTGAGATTGAACATATTCCACTTCATTTATTGTAAACGGTTCGTTTGTAGGGGCAGAGACAATAACACCGGAAAATCCAAAGGTCTGGAATGCATTCAGAATCTGTGAACGGCCGCCATTACCAACAGAATAGACAGCAATTACGGAGCATGTCCCCACAATGATACCAATCATTGTTAATATGGTTCGCGAACCATGGCGAATCATATTTTGAATAGCCATTTTTATACAATCCGCTACCATGTTTTCCAATCCTTATCCAACAATACGCGATCTCCTTCGTTTAATTCCTGACCGGTTGAAGATGCAATATAACACTCCTCATCAAAGTTTATCATTTCTGCATAACCGGATGATGAATATTTACAATTGACATATTTTTTATTGACGATTCCATTATCATATATCCAAACATATTCTTGTCCTGATGGATCTTGATCGATAAGAGACATTGGAATTTTTACAACATTTTTCCTAATACCCAAGCGAATGGTTGCCGTGGCGGTAAAACCAGGTAATATTTCATTATCTGCATCGGTAATTCCAATTGAGACGGCAACCTGCGCACCGTTATTATTTAATAGAGTCTGCGAAGCCTTATCTTCGATTTGATCTACATATCCGGAATATTTGTTATGGAACCCATTACCGCTAATGATTACCGATTGACCTAGTTTAATTGCACCGATTCGATCTTCTCCTACCCAAATTTTTAAACGCATATCCTGATAATCCATAATGGAAAATATGGGTTTCCCGATCGCTGTATATTCCCCGCTTTGGATATTTATCTCTTTGATATACCCGGAGTGAGGAGCATATATCCCTGCGCCGAATTGAGATATTGAAACATTATGTTCCTGAAGTGCCTGAGAATTTATAATCTCCAAAATTGCATTTTTATCAATGTTAGACGGAAGGAGCAGTGAGACACTTTCGTGATAGGGCGTTGAAATTGATTCTTTATTATTAATATCTACCCGTGCAATCAGTTGACCTTCCGCTACATATTGACCCTCTTGAACATATATTTCCTTCATCATGGCTTGGGAGTTTAAAAAAACATGATACATAGGTGCTTGTATTGTGCCGCTATAAGACGCAGTATCGGCTGCTACACCTACTTGCGCCTTCGTTAAAGATACTTTGGGTACATTATTATAAAAATAATCTGCTGTAAAACCAGAAACAGCCAGCAGTAGATAAGTAATGATAATAATTAACTTGTATTTTCTCATAGAAACACCTCTTTCTCTGTATCTATTTTAACAGTGAAAAAGGTAAATACACCTCATCCGAATAATAATTTTTTAGCAAGACACAATACCTCTTGGGGTGATAAAATTGGGAATTATTCGTTGTGAACATCCGTGCCGACATCAATCGGACGGATATTGCAAACTAAAACGACCGACAAATGTAAATCATCGTGATATTGCACGCACCGGATGTGCATTTTTTGAAAATAAAAAAAGGAATGATTAGTCATTCCTTTTTAGTGCAGGGATAAAGCTGATAGCAAAAGCAACTATGGTTGTAAAGATGAGTTCCGGCAACATATAGGATCCATTATATACGAGAGACCAGGTTAACGGAGTATAACCAATCTGGTCATATTCAGCAAATAAGATAACACCGGATAATACGTGCATAACATAACGTAAAGTCAGGCACAAAATAGCACTGAGCCAGAGTCCGTGCTTTTTACCGTGAAACAATCCGGATAAACTTAAGCTTCCGTATGCCAACAAATAATCAAGAACAAGGGTACCAATAAATATGATGGGTGTCAGTCCCCAACTTGAAATTTGTGCAATATCCAGAATAATTTGTATGGTGGCATATGATATGCCTGTTAACAGCCCCCATTTGATTCCATGCCGCCATCCTGCCAGCAAAATGGGTAGCATGCTTACGGCTGTTATGGAGCCGCCTAAGGCCCAAAACGAGTTAATCTTAATAAAATTTAAGATAACAGCCATAGCGATCAGGATTGCACATTCTACAAGTTTTCTTACACGGGTCATTTTTCTTTCCTCCAAAAATAAAAATTCTCATACGGAAAATCCGCATGAGAATATACGTGTATTAACGATCTCCCTACGCCGGCATTATCCGTATCAGGTTCCTTGGGTTCCGGATAACACCGATCTCAGCCGATAAATCAGCACCCCATTTAATTTACAAAAATTATTATAGCATTTTTTGGATATTTGTCAATACCGAATTGAAATATTCGGGAAGATCACTGTCAAAAAACAATCGCTCTCCACTTATTGGATGTGTAAAGCCTAAAACCTTTGCATGTAGACATTGACCATTTAGTTTAAATATGTCTTTTTTGTCGCCATAGGTAGTATCCCCTAATAGCGGATGACCGATATGGGACATATGAACACGAATTTGATGTGTGCGGCCGGTTTCCAACTTGCATTCGACATAAGTGTATTTATCGAGATGCCTCAGTGTACGATAATGCGTCACGGCGTGCTTGCTGTTTTGCTCTGTAACAGCCATCTTCTTTCGGTCTGTCTTGCTACGACCGATAGGAGCATCAACCGTTCCTTCATCGCCGGGATTTCCACAGACAATGGCGTGGTAAATGCGATCTATGGAATGCTCCTTAAACTGCGCAGCCAGGGATTGATGGGCCGGATCCGTTTTTGCAATAACCAATAAACCGCTGGTATTTTTATCAATTCGATGGACAATACCCGGTCGCATTACGCCATTAATTCCCGACAGTTCATTTCCGCAGGCATGCAACAAGGCATTAACCAATGTACCGTCCGGATTTCCCGCTGCAGGATGAACTACCATGCCCCGCGGTTTATTTACAACGGCAATATGATCATCCATATAGACAATATCCAATGGAATGTCTTGTGGGATTGCTTCACAAGGTACAGGTGTTGGAATCTCCAATGTAACAGTATCATCAACAAGGACGATCTGTTTTTTTGATGCAACCTTTTGATTCACCATAACCGAGCCAGATTGACATAGCTCAGCCAATGAGGAACGGGAATGGTTTGGCAATAACAATGACAATGCCTTGTCCAGACGTTCTCCTGCTTGCTCTTCAGTTATCTTCAGTTGCATCAATTGAGGGTTCATTCACAATCTCCGTGATTTGATTTTTTCTTTTAAACAGAGGATTCTCCCTATCAAAAAACAGCAATACAACGATGAGGGCAATACCACCAAGCGTGATAAAGATATCAGCGACATTAAAGATGGCGAACTCCACAAAATCAAACATAAACATATCGACAACATAGCCATAAAAAATACGATCAATCAAATTGCCAATACCGCCGCCTACGATAGCAGCAATACATATTTGATACGGAAGTGATAGTTTTTTAAAAAAGAGCACATAGAGACCTGCCGCAACAACAAGTGCCGTAATAACAATCAAAATCCACGTATGTTCTCTTAAAATGGAAAAGGCGGCACCCGTATTCTCAACATAATAAAAATGAAAAATGCCGGGAATCCCTTCAATCTCGGAAACCGGAGCCAACGCCGTCATGGCCCAGTATTTTACCAGACGGTCCAGTATAACAATACCAGCCATTATCATAAGAGATAATAACATATTTTCCCCTTCTTTTAGGAATAATAGGCAGCCAAATGGCTGCCTATTATTTAATTCTTAAGCATCAAAATTTACGGTGTCATAATCCGTATCCGTGTCTACGGTTAAGGTATCCATATCACCAATAGCGGCAGCTATTTCAGACATGTCTTCTGCCGGTTCTTCAACATCGGCTACGGCATCGGGAACATCTAATTCCTCAGCCGTTTCTTCAGCGGCAGGAACTTCCTCGGCAATCTCTTCCGTAATTTCCTCTGTTACTTCCGGTTCTTCTGCTTCCTGTTCTTCTTTTTCATAAACAGGAAGAGCCGAAATAATCTCGATATGGGACTTGTATGTAGTCAACAACTGATTGCGGAAGTTATTGACTTCAACACGCATGCTGTTGTAGTGTTCATCAGCAGCCTGAGAAGCATGTACGGCATTTTGAATGATTTCTTCAGCCTTAGTATTGGCTTCGTTCAAAATTTCTTCTGCCTTAGCCTTAGCTTCCTTTGTAGAAATTTCGACTAAACGCTGAGCCTCCAGCATGGCGCTCTTAAGGTACTCTTCATCTTTACGATACTCTGTGATCTTCTCAACAAGAAGATTCAACTTCTTCGTTAAAGCAAGATTTTCATCGTACAATTTCTGATAGTCGGCAGCAACCGTATCCAGAAATGCATCAACAGCTTCGCACTTATATCCTCCCAGTGTTTTAGGCAACGGATATTCTTCAATATCGTGAGGTGTAAGCATTTTTCTTTCTCCTAACTATAAATATTTATTTGCAGTGATAAAATATCTGCCTTTCGCGCTTACGGTTCCGTTAAAATCAACAAGAAATTTACCGTATCCCCGAATGGAAATCGTACACGGATCAGCAATAGAATAAGCCGGTGAATTTTTTAAAGCCGCATTTACGGCAACTCGTTCTTTTTCAATCAGCTGTTTCGCTTTTTCTCTGGAACATCCGGCACAGAGCGAAACAATACTGTCCAAGCGAAGGGATTTTACCGTACCGGTGATTGTTTTAAAATTACGGATCGGTTCCCCAACCTCGGATAATTCAATTTCACACACGGTAACGGATTCTCGGCCTATCCTTTTCAATTCATCTGAAATGACTTGATTTGCCGGCTGCTTAACAAAAGCAACGAATCCATCTTGGGTCTGAATGATGTCCCCTACCTGATCCCGTTTTATACCAAGCCCTAAAAGAGAGCCCAAAATATCGCGATGCGACAAGGTATTATAGGAACGTAAAAGAATGGATGAAATGGGAATTTCATAGGAGTAATTCTCGTGAGGGGCAATCAAAAACAGTATTCTCTCCGCTTCCGACCATCCACCAAAACTTTGCACATATACAGAATATGCCGAACTGATCTTTATCACGATTTCCTTTTGATGAAGATCGCAAAAGGATGTCCAGCGTATCCCGTGACCATCATTGACTTGATCAAACAGATCCATGATATGGGAGGCAAAATATTGATCGGACGGATCAAAATGACGCAACATCTCTCTTACAGCCATAAGATTACCCTACTTAAAAAGGATAAAATCAGCAAAACCACAACAGGAGAAAAATCAATCGGCAAAGACATTAAAAACGGAACTTTAGCCAATAATTTCCGTATTGGTTTTAAAAATGGTTCTGTAAGCCATTGGACGGCATCAAAAATGCGGTGAAAAGTCGAATTGCTCACTGCCATAGCCACAAACGACAGAACCGCACGGGCAACAATGAGAAATTCCAATATGCCAAAGCAAGAGAATAAGATACGTTTAATGATTATCCAGGTCATTCAAGTTTAAAGGAATCCGTTTCGATGGTGTCCATTCCCTCACCCGAAAATTCCGAGCCATAAGGAATAATTAAATAAGTACCAACCGATACATTCTTGATCTTGGCACGAACGGCATAAGCGGCGCCGCTGAGTACATCCAGAATACGGCGAGCAATTTCCTTGCCGGTATTGTCCAGATTTAAAACCACCGTTTTGTGAGCAATGACATGGTCGGCAACCGAAATGGCGTCGTTGAACTCACTGGGACGCACCAACACGTACTGAGGCGCATTCGGATTGTTGACAGCGGGAGCTACACGAGCCGAATCGGCGGCATTGATAGCCTCGCTCAAATCATCTGCTTGATCATTGGTTACTACATCTTCGGGATCGGGGGGGAATAACTTATCCATTAAACCCATTTTTCTTTCCTCCTAAATATAATTTCTTGGGCCAAAAATTTCAGAACCGACACGCACAAGATTCGCCCCGTGCGCAACGGCCAATTCATAATCGTTGGACATACCCATCGACAATATACCCATATTGATATTATCCGCTTTTTTTGTCTTCATGTCAACAAATAACTGAAACATTTTATCAAAAAATGCTTCACTTTCCTTTTTTTTGCCATGATCGACGGGTAAAACTGCCATTAATCCACGAATTTTTAAATGTGGAAATGAGGATGCCTCATCCAAAAAGCCGGAAACCTCATCAAAAAGAAAACCGGTCTTGCTTTCTTCAGCTCCCGTATTGACCTGAACAAGCACATTCAATTCTTGGTTCAGTTGCGCCGCCTTATTCTCCAAAGCAAAAGCCAATCGACGGGAGTCCAGCGACTGAACCATGCTGACTTTATCTATAATGGCATTGATTTTGTTGGATTGTAAATGCCCAATAAACTGCATATCGCACAATCCATGGAGTGTATCATACTTGCTGACAAGTTCCTGTGCACGATTTTCGCCGATCACGGTAATTCCGCAATCAATCGCTTGCAATATCTCATCAATCGTTCTGTTTTTTGTTACCGCCATAAGTGTTATATCATCGGGATTACGATGAGCACTTTGTGCGGCTCGACATATATTTTCTCGGATACGGGCGATATTATCTTCTATACTCATGATCATATCCCCTTTATAACTCGACCTTCATACAAATCTCGACCGGCAATCACAATATCATCGCTTTCACTGATATCATCACCCAAAATAAGCGCATAATCCGTGGCTGAATAAACAATAGTAATGGGCTGGAATGACAAAACTTTTCCCTTAACGACATATACGCCGGTTACACCGTTTTCGAATTTAATTGCATTTTTATCAATATAATATCCACTGTAACGGGATGAAATAATTTCAACGGCCTGACGATGGTTTCCGATATGCAGCCCGATTTCGTCGGTTGACGATACCACAACAGCAACTTGTCCATCCTGCGCATCTGAAACCCGAGAAACCATGACTCTCATACTGTCATCGGAATATTCCGGAAAACGCAAGCGAAGATAATTCCCTGCTTTTACCCCGCTATCTTCCGACATAAGAAAGGCACATTTCCATTCAAATCCATTAATAACCGATCCAACATAATTGGAAGGAATAGCATTTGTCTGCGGCGTATTTACATATTGAGTCAAGGTACTCACTGTAATATCGGCTGCAGCGCTCATGGGAAGTTTCCCCTCAAAAGCATCGTATTGTGAGATAAAAAAACCGGATTCAGGTGAATAGATGGTAGATCGGATATTGGATCCGTTTTGCAACTGCGCAATATGCTGACGCAAAGAAGATATCTGATCGATGGTAACCTGTGCATTCCCGTCCAAAATCGAACGTTTATTCATAAGTTTGGCCAGTTCATGAACAAACGGTTGCGCCTCACGCACCGAGCCAAGATCGGCCCGTGCAAGAATATCATATATCGTTTTGTTGATCTGCTCATCCAGACGGGATACGTCATAATCAAAAAGGTTTCCGGACTCATAAATTTCCGTCAAACTGTCAAGTTGCGCTTCCAATTTGGCTAATTGGTCAGAAAAACCATTATCCCTCCCGGATGAGTATACGGTTGCGATCTTATCTCCGATTGCTACACGAGTACCGTCATCCAAGGCATAATCATAACTGCCGCCATCCGCCGTGATTATCGTTTCATCACGGAAGAATATGGCTGTACTTTCTGTTTTTTCTTCGGCAGTATGCCAATACAGGCGTGCCACCTCAACCTCACGGGAGAACAGGCTGACCAATTGCACTACGCCATAGATCACGGCAATTAGCACTAACAACACAGCGCCGATACGTATCCACATTTTCTTCTTGTCTTTAACCATCATATACCTAACACAAATTTAAAATTTTTTTGGCTTGCTCAACAGGATCTTGTTGATCAACGCAGATCCATTGTATTTTCTCGTTGCGTTTGAACCATGTTAACTGGCGTTTAGCATAACGACGAGAATTTCTCTTCAATATCTCAACCGCTTCATCCAGATTCATTTGCCCATCAATCACAGGGAGCAATTCCTTATAGCCAATCGCCTGCATGGCCTGACAATCCCTAGGAACTCCATCCCGTAAGAGATTTTCTATTTCTTCAAGAAGACCATCAGTTATCATTTTATCAACACGGTTATTTATTTTTTTATAAAGCTTTTCACGGTCGGCATATGTCAATCCGATACAGACACTTTGAATTGGTTGATTATCCTTTGATTCACAGGCTAACTGTGACATGGTTTTGCCGGAAACACGATAAATTTCCAATGCGCGAATAATGCGCCGAATATTATTCGGATGCAAAGTATATGCCCATTGGGGATCAACATGATGCAACTGCTCCCAAACATATGTATTTCCCATTTTATTTGCTTGATTTTGTAGAGATGTTCGATATTCCGGATCATTCGGCATCTCTTCAAAGGTTTGCCCCATCAGAAGTGCATCTACATACAGTCCCGTTCCGCCGACAAGCATAGGAACTTTACATCTTTTTATGATGTCTTCCATGATCGGATATGCGGTTGCGCAATATTGTGCCACCGAGAACGAGGCATGTGGCGGAACAATATCGATCATATAATGGGGAATATTGCCCATTTCAAGTGGCTGAATTTTAGCGGTACCGATATCAAATCCTCGGTAGATTTGCATGGAATCTGCTGAAATTACTTCGCCATGTATTTGTTTTGCCAGCGCAATAGCCAAACCGGACTTCCCTGTCGCCGTTGGCCCCACGATACAAACAACGGTTTGATTCTCAAACATTAAACGATCCTCTTGAATAATTTTTCAAAGTCTTTCTTCTGCATCGTATAAATAATGGGGCGACCGTGAGGGCAGTATTTAATATCAGGAATAGCAAAAAGACGGTCAATTAAGGCTTGCTGCTCCGCTTTATGACTATACTGACCACCCTTGACTGCCGATTTGCATGCCATGGATTCCAGTATTTTTGTGCGTTTATCCTTAGAAATTTGCTTATCGGACAAGTTAGCGGCGGCATGCTCTAAAATGTTTACAACATCCTCTTTTGCGATCTCCGAAGGAATGGCTCGCACCATAATCGCGTTACCGCCATAATCCTCCAATTCAAATCCACATTCGGCAAACGACTCCATTTCATCAAGTATGTATGTTTTATCCTGCCGATCAAGTGTAACGATACATTCAACCAAAAGCGGTTGAGATGCACTTTTTGATTTATTACTGAGCGTTTCAAAGATCAGGCGTTCGTGCGCCGCATGCTTATCGATAAAATACACTTCATCTGCACATTGAGCAATAATATAGGTATTAAAGATTTCACCAATACACACAATCTGAGCCGGAATTTCTGTTTGAATCGGTTCCGGTTTTACAACGGTAAACTTTGGTGTATTTTCCTGTTGTTTTGGAGCAATAAACGGCATTTGCGGGGTTGTGCGGTCGGTAAACGTGACAACCGTAGACGGACGTGGTTTCGACACAGGGTTATCCGATTTAAGAGCCACATCCGATTCTTGCGGTTTCATCGGCGGAATTGACCGGATTGGTGTTGAAACATTTAATGTCGGTTGTTGGGTGGGAATTTCATAAAAGCCGGCAACGATTTTTCTCTGCACCTGCGGTTCCAGTTCCTTTTTTGCAGCAACATAGCGTTGATCCATAGCGTTTAACGCTTGAGAAACCGCATGAAAAACAGCACTAAAAATCATTTTTTCATCTGAAAATTTAACAATATTTTTTGAGGGATGCACATTAACATCTACGCTGGTTGCATCCAAATCAAGAGAGAGTACACATACCGGGTATTTGCCGCTCATGATGCTTCCGGCATACGCCGATTCTACCGCTTTTGCCAATAATCCGGAGGTAATACATCTTCCGTTTATAAAGAAAAACTGCTGATTACGATTTCCGCGTGCCGCCAATGGCTTACACACCAATCCGGAAATGCGGATGGTTCCGTTATCCTCAACCGACACCATAGCCCGCGCTTGCTGAGCCCCCAAAACAACGGATGCGGCACTCATCAACTTACCGTCACCCGGCGTGAACAATTCTTCCTTATTATTGACATAGTATTGGAAAGAAATTTCGGGATGAGACAGCGCCAAACGATCTAAAAGTGAACTGATGGCGCCGGTTTCGGACCGTTCGGATTTTAGGAATTTTTTTCTGGCCGGTGTATTATAAAATAGATTTTCTACAGTAATAGATGTACCGACAGGGGCGCCTATTGGTTCTTTTTTAACCACTACTCCCCCATCCAGACAGATCCGCGTACCCTCTATATCCTCTTTTGTTCGCGTAGTCATCTCAATCTGTGACACCGCTGCAATGGAGGCCAAGGCTTCACCGCGGAAACCCAAGGTCAACACTCCGCTTATATCCTGCGCATTTTGGATCTTACTGGTTGCATGGCGCAAAAAACAAGTCTGTGCATCGGATTCATTCATACCACAGCCATTATCGGTAATGCGGATGAGGCGAACTCCACCACATTCGATATCAATGCGTATTGTTGTTGAGCCGGCATCGATTGCGTTTTCAACTAATTCCTTGATAACGCTGGCCGGTCGTTCTACGACCTCACCTGCAGCAATCAGTTGCGCTACCTCTGTCGGTAATACACGAACTTGTTTCATACATAACTCCTATTAATAATCCTCTCCGCGTGAGAGTCGAGTAAGCTTATACAGCACATTCAAGGCTTCCAACGGAGAAAGGGTTTCTACATTAGTGTTTTTCAATTGATTGATAATAGCTGCCGAATTGTCATCCAACAAGGACAATTGCCGAACTGCATCTTCGCGTTCTGAAGATGTAACTTTTGTCGCGGATTTTATGGTTTCCTTCAATACACGCTTTGCGCAATCAATAACCTCTTGTTCCACACCTGCCAACTTAGCAACTTCAATACCGTAACTTTCATCCGCAGCACCGGCAACAATTTTTCGCAAAAAGATAATTTCGTCACCCTTTTTCTTGACGGCAATACGGCAATTTTTAACACCGTCAATTTTCCCTTCCAGCTCCGTTAATTCGTGGTAATGGGTGGCAAAGATGCATTTTGCGCCTAATTTTTCCGTATTTGCCGTATATTCCAGCACTGCACGAGCAATAGCCATGCCGTCATACGTGCTGGTGCCTCGTCCAATCTCATCATAAATTACCAATGAACGAGAAGTAGCATTCTTCAATATACCGGCAACCTCGGACATTTCCAGCATAAATGTGGATTGACCGGATGCCAGATCATCCGAAGCCCCGACACGGGTGAAGATTTTATCTAAAATACCGATATGGGCGTGTTGCGCAGGAACAAAGGATCCCATTTGCGCCATAAGCGCAATCAATGCCGTTTGCCGCATATAAGTGGATTTACCGGCCATGTTCGGACCGGTGACAATCATCAAGCGCGTGGATGCGGTGTCCAGATATGTATCATTAGGAACAAACATATTGCCACGTAGCATTTTTTCCACAACCGGATGGCGACCGCCTTGAATATCAATGACATTACCCTCATCAACAATAGGGCGCACATAACTGTTTTTCTGGGCCACGTGAGCTAATGCCGTTAACACATCGATCTGCGCTAATGCCGCGGCATCTTTTTGAATGATCTTCAGCGCGTCTGCAGCCATGGAACGGATATTGCAAAACAGTGTATATTCCAAATGGGATACCTTTTCGCTGGCGCCAAGGATCTGATTTTCAAGTTCCTTTAATTCTCCCGTAATATAGCGCTCACCATTAGTAAGGGTTTGTCGGCGAATATACGATTCCGGCACCTGATCGATAAAGGATTTCGATACCTCAATATAATATCCGAACACTTTATTATAGCGTATTTTTAAGGTACGAATGCCTGTGCGTTCCCTCTCTTGTTGTTCCATCGATTGAATATACGCTTGCGCATCGTCAACCATGGCACGCAATTCATCGACCGTGGCGTCATAGCCGGTTTTAATGATCTTACCTTCTCGGATCGTCAAGGGACAATCCGGATTGATAGCCGCTAAAATCAAAGAACAAAGGTCTGTCAAAGGATCGAGACTGTTATACAATTCTTGTAAATATTCACAAGAAAGGGATGATATCTGTTCTTTAATTGTGGGAATAACCGATAACGTATGCGCCAGGGACAGAAGTTCTTTGCCGCCTGCGGTATTATAGACCACCTTGGTCATAACCCGTTCCACATCAGTGATTTCCGCAAGCAATTCCATAAGCTGTGTGCGTATACTATACTCATCTTTCAACAGCTCAATAGCATCCAGACGATGATGGATGTGACGGGTATCCGCTAACGGCTGTTCGATCCAAGAGCGCAACAATCGACCGCCGGCTGCCGTTTTGGTTTTGTCCAATACGCCAAGTAAGGAGCCATGCTTTTTCTTATCCCGCATCGTTTCACACAATTCCAGATTGCGGCGTGTGGATACATCAAGTTCGAGATATTTGACATCAGAATAAACATCTAATCTCGTTAAATGCTCCAGCCCTGAAAACTGAGTAGAATACAGATATTTCAGTAATCCGCCTAACGCGCAAACGCCGGCATTTCGATCACCAATACCAATATCTGACAAAGCTTTTTTATTAAAATGTTTCAGCACCGTTTCACTGGCCTGAGTAAATGCAAAAGCATCACTCACAAACGGAGAGACCATGCACTGTAGTTTATCCTGAATAAAGTGCTCCAATTCCAGATCCAGTTGCGTATTACATATAATTTCCGAGGGCATGTACTTATACAGCTCATTCATGAGCGGATAGGCCCCATTTCCATCCGCCTCGAATAAGAAGATCTGCCCTGTCGAAATATCCGCAAAACAAATTGCGGTTCCTTGTTCTCCTTGATAAATACCTGCAATATAATTGTTTTTGGTTTCGTCGAGATATTGACCGTCGATCACCGTACCCGGGGTAATAACACGCACAATATCGCGCGTAACCAATCCTTTTGATGTAGCCGGATCACTTGTTTGCTCGCAAATGGCAACCTTATAGCCCTTAGCAATCAATCGGTTGATATACTGTTCACTGGCATGATACGGTACGCCGCACATGGGAGCCCGTTCCTCTAAACCGCAATCGCGGCCGGTTAAGGTTAACTCCAATTCGCGAGATGCCGTTTTGGCATCGTCAAAAAACATCTCATAGAAATCACCAAGACGATAAAAGATAATACAGTCCTGATATTTCTCTTTGATTTGCATATATTGTGTCATCATGGGGCTGAGTGACATCTTAAACTTCCTCCAAATGGTTTAGTGGCATCCGGAGCAGGTGGCGCAATTATGAGTACACTCCTGCGGGCCGAAAACTGCCGTATTAATCGAATCGAAGACCTGCTTCATCAGGGCTTCAAATTTTCCGGCCGCCTCATTATATTTCTTCATATTATCATTTTCCATGATCTTGTTATACAATTTTTCCATTTGATCCTGAATATCAGTAACCTTTGCCTCATCCGCGCTCTCTTCACCACGGGCCATGATCAACTGATTGCGACAAACATCAAATTCATTAACAAGTGCCGACAATTGCGCATCTGCCTGATAAGCCGCTTCTGCCTGCTTAAAGGCGACGTACTCTTCACTGGATAAAATCTGCTGACCGAGCAATTCGATCGTTTCATTCATTGTTTTCATAATTTACTCCATTTCTTCCCCATACAAAAACCATGTTTTTGCCTGGGTTATTTTAATATTACAAAAGGTACCGATCCGATCATCATTTCCCGGGAAAAATACCAATTTGTTACTATCCGTACGACCGGCTAACAGGGCTTGATTCTTATCATCGCGCCCCGTGCACAAAACCCGATAGGTCTTCCCTTCGCACTTTTTATTTCTTTGTGCGGATATTTCTTCCTGCGTTTTTAATAGCCGATCAAAATTCTTCAGTTTATCCGCATAAGGAATTTGCGTAGGCATCGAATAGGCCGGCGTCCCTTTTCTGGGGGAAAAGATAAAGGAAAACAGCATTTCATACTCTACTTCCTTTATTAAGGACAGTGTTTGCTCAAAATCATCCACGGTTTCACCGGGAAAGCCGACGATAATATCACTGGTAAAAGTAATATCCGGCATGACCTGCTTTGCGTATGCTATCGTATCCAGATATTGCTCCCGTGTGTATTTGCGATTCATGGCAGCCAAAATGCGATTGCTGCCCGACTGAACGGGAAGATGCAGATGTTTGCACACCTTCTCGGATTTTGCCATAACATCCAGCAGTTGTCGCGTAATATCTTTGGGGTGGGACGTCATAAACTTTATACGAAAATCACCGTCTATTTGATTGACTGCTGTTAACAGTCCCGCGAAGTCCATTCCGTTTTCATTATCTTTCCCGTAGGAATTCACATTCTGGCCAAGCAATATAACTTCACGGCATCCGGAGTTTACCAAGTCTTTGATTTCATCCAAAATGGGTTGAGGTTCACGGCTTCGCTCTCTGCCTCTTACATAGGGAACAATACAATACGAACAGAAATTATTACAACCGGACATAATGGTAACATATGCCGAGAAACTCTGTGCTCTTGCTTGCGGCAGGCCTTCTGCTATTCTTCCCGGTTCATCCTGTGCATCTACCACATGTTTCTCACCCGATAAATGACGGCACAGCAATTCCGGCAATCGATAAATGGCATGCGGGCCAAACAACAAATTCACATGGCGATATTTTTTTTGAATGATCTCGCTGACATGGGGTTGTTGAGCCATGCAACCACACATACCAATGATAACATGCGGTTTGCTTTCTTTTATTTTTTTTAGGATTCCGAGATTACCGTAAACACGATCTTCCGCATGTTCGCGCACGGCGCAGGTATTGATGAATAACAGGTCTGCATCTTCACGTTCCGAACAGGGCACAAATCCCATTTGCAACAACATACCCATAATTCGTTCCGAGTCGTTTTCATTTTGCTGGCAACCGTATGTGTCGATATGGGCACGCAGAGGACGCCCCAGCACCAATTCGCGATCATGAAGCATTTCTCGCACCTGCAACATATACGCTTGCTGCTGTTGCAATTCTTGTTCGGTTACTTTATTGCCCTGTATCATCAAGTAAACTCCTACGCTAATCTTATTAGTTTATTTTAACATTATTTCAGAGCAAAGTAAAGAACAAAAATAAAGACGAACGAGGTTTTCCGTTCGTCTAATCCCTTAAATTTGTCCTTTTATACGATCCAGCGCACTTTTCTCCAGTCGACTGACCTGCGCCTGTGAAATACCGATCTCCTTCGCCACTTCCACCTGTGTTTTTCCGGCAAAGAAACGCAAGGATAATATTCTCTTCTCCCTTGGCCCCAAATCACGAATGGCCTCTTTCAGCGCAATTTCTTCCAACCAATTATTATCGGTATTTCTTGTGTCGCCAACCTGATCCATGACAAAAATGGCATCTGAACCTTCATTGTAAATGGGTTCATACAAACTAACCGGATCCATAATGGCATCCAGCGCCATAATCACTTCCTCCTTGGGTATATTCAATTCTTTGGCAATTTGCTCTGTCGTTGGATCGCCTATGCCTTGCCGGTTTAATTTTTCTCTGGCTTGTAGGGCCTTGTATGCAATATCACGCACCGATCGACTGACTCGTATGCTGTTGTTATCCCGTAAATATCTTCGGATTTCACCGATAATCATAGGGACGGCATAGGTGGACAATTGAACATTTTGTGTTACATCAAAATTGTCAATTGCTTTCATTAGACCGATACATCCTATTTGAAACAGATCATCCAATTCCTCTTTTCTGCCGGTAAACCGCTGTACGACGCTGAGAACGAGCTTCATATTACCTTTAATCAACTCCTCGCGCGCTGCCATATCTCCATCTTTTACCCGTAGGAGTAATTCTTTTTTTCTTGCCGATGAGATCACTTTTAATTTTGACGTATCAACCCCGCAGATTTCAACCTTGTAATGATTCACAATGTTCACTCCATTTGAATATTTATATGAAATTCATATGTAGTAAACAACCTTAAGAAATTTTCTCTATTTCACACTTCAATTGGTGCAGTATTTTTTTCTCTAATCGAGAAATATAGGATTGTGAAATGTGCAGTTCATCTGCAACTTCCCGTTGGGTTCGTTCTTTTTCGCCGCACAAACCAAAACGCATATGTATGATACACTTCTCTCGATCTGACAACTTGTTCATGGCCTCAAAAAGCATACTTTTTTCTATTTCCGTTTCAATGTTACGATTCACGGTATCCGGATCGGTTCCGAGAATATCGGAAAGTAATAATTCGTTTCCATCCCAGTCCACATTCAACGGTTCCTCTATCGATACTTCACTTCGCGTGTTGGTATTCTTTCTTAAAAACATAAGAATTTCATTTTCGATGCAACGAGAAGCGTATGTTGCCAGTTTAATGCTTTTGCTCTTTCGAAAGGTGTTTACTGCTTTGATCAACCCTATTGTTCCGATTGAGATCAAATCCTCGATATTGATACCTGTATTTTCAAATTTCTTTGCGATATAAACCACAAGACGAAGGTTGTGTTCCACCAATTTGTTTTTCGCCTGTGCATCATCGTATTGCAATAATTCTGTAAGTGCATCTTCTGTCTCTCGTGAAAGCGGTGCAGGTAACAAATCAGAGCCATTAATATAGTGGACATCTCCCGTCTGGAATATTCGCCCAATTAAAATATATATTTTATTTATTAATCGATGTATCATGATCAATCTCCTTAAAAATATTTGGCGTTAATAAAAGGTCATAATTGTCCATTTTTGTTTTGCTCACAGCAATTAAAACATTACGGATCGTTACCGTTCGGCCATTGTATGTAAACTGAATATAATCCGGTCGTATTGCCGGCAAAATACCCGTTCCTGTTGCTGTCTTGCAATAAATGATACGGAGCCGTCCTTGTGTTTTTCCATCCACACCATCAACGTTTCCAAAATCTAAAAATGCGTTTAAATTTTCCGGTAAAAGATCCGCAAACCATGTTCGATTGGCCAGCAATACCGGATTTCCACTCACGGGATCTATCAGATCATTTCCCGTATCGACTTTTGCCTTTGCTCTTTTATTGTTTTGAAACATTTGCACACACACATCGTATTCAATGGCTGGGTTTACTACATATAAAAACGCCTTTGACACAAGAGCAATAATCCCCAGACAAACACCGGATGCACAAAGTAACCCAAAGATTGGAATATCTATATACAATATATTATTATTAAATACCATTACACTGCCGACATCTGCATATCGGTAGATCAGAAAAAAAATTCCACCAAAAACGATGGCACAGAAAAATGTTAAAAATACATTTTTAACATAGTCCAGAAAATTTACACATTCCATAACAAACCATATACAAACCATGTAGAGAATTACGGCCAAAACATAATATAGAATGACCCATTCCGATGCAAAGAAAAGCCCTATTGCACAAACAGCCTCTACAGCAGAAGCACACAGAACGCGCCAAATTATAATTCTTTTCCGTCGTATGAGACATCCTGCTGTATGAATCATTAAATCCATAAGCATATTGACAATGAACAACACATCTGCATAAACCGTCGTCATGATCACACCTGCCGTTTCCAGAATTATTATAACGACATCGAAGCGCACAAAATGTCTAAACCAATCTATAAACAAATTTTTTAAAATTACAATGATAAATTCAAAATTTTGGTTGACAATTCGACTCGTCTTGTGCTATTATAATTTGGCACCGATAAGAGATAGCATGCGGGTGTAGTTCAGTGGTAGAATTCCAGCCTTCCAAGCTGGTTATGTGGGTTCGATTCCCATCACCCGCTCCACACTTTCAGCTTGCGCCTGTAGCTCAGCTGGATAGAGCAACTGCCTTCTAAGCAGTGGGTCAGGGGTTCGAGTCCCTTCAGGCGCGCCATTTTTTCAACTTAATATATGGTGATTGTAGCTTAGTTGGTTAAAGCGCCAGATTGTGGCTCTGGAGACCGTGGGTTCGAGTCCCATCTTTCACCCCATACATTTCCGAGTGATGCATATCACTCGGAAATTTTTCTAAAAACTATTGACAATTTTTAATCTAACATTTATAATCTTAATAGAAACAAGTTCTATTAAGGAGAAGGCTATGAGTGATGTCAGAAACACGTTGCAGCGCCGTTTGGTTTTTGATGCTGTAAAATCGCTTGCTAATCACCCAACGCCGGAAGATGTCTATCTGTACATACATCAACAACATCCATCAATAAGTAAAAGCACGGTGTATCGCAATCTTCATTTTTTATGCGAAAGCGGACAACTTCTTCATTTGTCAGTGCCCGGTGCTGCGGATCATATCGATCACCAAACGCACAGGCATCATCATTGTGTTTGTCGGCATTGCAAGCGTGTTTATGATGTTTCGGATTTAGACATTCATCTTCCCCTTCCTCAAAACACGAGCGAATTCAAATTTGAAAAAAGTTATGTATTTTTTTCCGGAATTTGCTCAAACTGCTCACAGGTAAAATAATTTTTTTAGAGAGGTATAGAATCATGAAAGAACTCAAAGGAACCAGAACCGAAGCCAACCTGATGGCTGCCTTTGCCGGCGAATCTCAGGCTCGCAACAAGTACACTTACTATGCATCCAAGGCAAAAAAAGAAGGCTATGTTCAGATCGCAAAGATTTTTGAGGAGACCGCCAACAATGAAAAAGAGCATGCCAAAATTTGGTTTAAGCTTCTCCATGACGGCGATATCCCCACTACCGCAACCAACCTGTTAGATGCGGCCGAGGGTGAGAATTACGAATGGACCGATATGTATGCCGGCTTTGCCAAGGAAGCCAAAGAAGAAGGTTTTGATACGATCGCCTATCTGTTCGAGGCTGTTGCCAAGATCGAAAAAGAGCACGAGGAGCGTTATCGCAAGCTTCTTGCTAACGTTGAAAACGGTCTGGTCTTCAGCCGTGACGGCGACATGATCTGGCAGTGCTCCAACTGCGGACATATCGTAGTTGGTAAAAAAGCTCCTGAACTTTGCCCCGTTTGCAAGCACGCCAAGGCCTATTTCGAAATCAAAGCAGAAAACTATTAATCAAAAAAGCCGACAGCAAATGCTGTCGGCTTTCTTCATGATGAATTGTCAAACTAAGTGCAACACTTTTTAAGAGAAAGTTCGAACAAATCTATCGGTTTTTGAAAACCTAAAACCTTTTTGGGCCTGGCGTTGATCAACGCCAGGTTCTTTTTTAGCGTTGAAGGACTAACTCGCGAAAGATTTCTGCCTTTTGGATAAAACTCACGGAGCAAGCCATTCAAATTCTCGTTTGTCCCCTTTTGCCAAGCACAGTATGGATCCGCAAAATAGACGTTGCAGCCGAGCTGTTCCTCGATCATCTGCCAATTAGCAAACTCGGTGCCACGGTCACAGGTAATTGTCTTAACCGCTTCATCAGGGAACTCTGACAATGCTGCAATAATCGCCTTTG
>JAZNYQ010000094.1:0-76961 GCA_045594545.1 Eubacteriales bacterium
ACATACTTATTATTGCGAATATCATAGGCATCGTTAGTATTGTCGTTAAAATACAAGACTACACAGGTATCAGCCAAACCATCATCGTTATAATTTTTCACAAATCGAGTAGACATGGCAAATGCATTCAGAAGTTGCATACCGTTTGCATTATCACTAGGGATATCGACCGCCTGCACCGCGCAGGGGATGCCAATGAGTAGGCTTAGGCAGAGCACGAGCGCTGCCATACGTTTCATAGTTTTCATAATGAGTACCTCCTAAAAAATTATAATATATTTTTTTATTTCCTGACCGTGGAAATATAAGGTTCTTATGAGAATCGAAGGAAGAACAGGCCATCACGGCCGAAGTTCTTTTCGTAAAGAATATAGATGGCATCACCAACGGCGATATCGGCATACCCGCCCATGTCATCGATTCGATGCACATCAAACGTTTTGAATCTGTCACGACTGACCTTAACCGACAGATTGACACGCTCCTCATGATCGTCGCAGTTTACATGATAGAGCGCATCGGCCGTATGGTCCATACTGCCTTGGCAGATGGGATCGGCCATATTTTCATAAAATTCCGGTTCATTCCAATCGGAATAGCCCGTAGGGCTAATCGCAAAGGCACGCTGATGCTCCGGATTTTCATTTCGGATAGAAATAACCACCTCGTCCTGCCATACGGCAAGGGCGCACTCGCTGGGGTTGATCAGGCGTTCTTTCCCGATCACTTCACCCAAATGCCAACTCTCGCCGCCATCTTTGGAATAGATGGTAGCGATGACCGACGGACGATGCTCCTTTTCATCTTCACGGTTATAAGCAAACCATGCGGGAATCAGAATCACCCCGTCTTTGACGATACCGTGTCCGGGACCGATCGCCGCCACATTATAGAAGAATCCACCTTCCTCAAACACGCCGCAGATCTCACGAGGTTTCGTAAATGTCTGCCCATCGTCTGCGCTTTCGCAGATGAACAGCCGCTTATAATTGACACAGTACATAAACAGCACTTTATCTTCATACACGGTGAGCATGGGATTGTTGAGGGTGTCACCCTGTCCGGAGATCATGAAAGTCTGCGTCCATGTATCTCCCTGATCGGTACTGCGCTTGACGATCAGATCGATCTCAGCCCAGTCTCCGCCGTCACCGTGACGGCATTCGCAACAGGCCAATAAGGTATTCTTTTGGGTTAATACCAAACCGGGGATGCGAAAATTATTGTAGGTTTCATCGGGTAAAGCAAATACCATATTACACCTCCAGCGGCGTGATATAGGGAATGATCTCCTTAGCGATGAGTTCATTTTGTTCAGGCGTCGTAGCCGCAAAAGGTTTGCGAGGAGCGCCGAACTGCATACCTAACTGGTTCATAACCTCTTTTTCCGAAGCCATAACTCCGATCTTGCACAAAACAGCAATGATGCGGTTGACCTCTTTCTGCAAAGCCTTCGCCTTAGCAGTCTCACCCTTATAGAACAGATCCCGAATCTTGACAAACTTATCCGCCATCAAGTTATATGTAGAACCGACACCGCCGTCAGCCCCCATCGAAAGACCGGCCAAGAACATTTCATCGAAGCCGTTATAAACGATCTTATCAGGGAATGCAGCTTTGCATTGCTCCAGCATAAAGAAATCATTCGATGTAAATTTAATGCCGACAAATTTATCATCTTTCAAGAACTCTTCCATATTGGCAACCGTCATATTCACACCCGAAAATGCAGGGAAATGATAGACCAGCATAGGCAATTCGGTTGCATAGGCTAAGCGATAATAGTAATCCTTGATCTCATTAAAGGTGAACTTGTAGTAATACGGAGCCACCGAAGAAATAACATCATAGCCGATCTTCTCGGCATGCTTGGCCAATTCATGTGCCTCATCCTCATGTACCGAGCCGATATGAGCAATCAAGGTCTTATCAGGAGCGGCGTCTTTCACCACATCCATAATCAGCTTGCGCTCCTCGGTGCTGAGCAGAAACGCTTCAGCGGTACTGCCGCCGACATAGAAGCCGTCCACGCCCATCTTCACATTGTGCTTGACCAAGCGCGTTAATTCATTCTCATTGATCTTATTATTTGTATCAAACGGCGTAAGTAACGCCGTGAAAATTCCTTCTAATTTCATGATAAACCTCCATTTTGGGCAAGAGTATTGAACAGATCTTCAAAAAGATAATCTCGATTGATTTCATACACATAGCAGATGGAACGGGAACTGTCACGCAGATAGGTGGCATCATCTTGCGGGATGATGTTGTCCTCCAGTCTGTGCTTGAAGAACTTGCCGTTATTGGTCAACCATCCTACTGCCGTTACATCCCATACCACACGGGTCCACGGCTTTCCTTTTGCATAGCGATAGGTTTCATCGAGTACCGTTTCGATCAAATAGTCGCACACTTCGTTTTTGCCGGCCAGCCAATGCTTGAGTTCCCACTCGCCGGTACGGAACACATCGACGACACCGCAACACGGGAACATAACCACCGGTGCGCCACAGCCGAAGATGACACGAGCGGCCGGATAATCCTGCTCCATATTAAACTCGGTCGCATCGGTACGGTGCAGGGCGCTGCCGCCCAGCCACACGATGACAATATTCTCTGCGATCGACGGATCCATGATCAGAGCCGATGCTACGTTGGTGATGGCACCGATGGCCACCACATACAGTGGCTTCTCAGGCGAATAGTTCTTGGCCAACTCCACCAAATGACGGGCCGCTTCCGACTCTACCGCCGTCTTTTCATCGGGCAGGTAGCCAGTCGAGCCACGGAAGGTAGGAATATCGGTTTTCAGTAATTTCTGTAGAGTCACAATCTCTTGATAACTGCGCTCCATGCCGGCCGCTGCCGATTCTACCCTTCGATTGAAAAAGGGGGCGGCATAGACGGCTTTGGTACAGATACGGTCAGTACGCTTTAACATATAGCTCATGGCGAACTGGTCGTCCACCTCATTATAAGTATCGGTGTCGAGTACAGCATCAACAAGACCGGTCGGCGGCAACAGATTCCGTAAATACTGTTCGTTTGTCACAATTAGTAATCCTCCTGATTTTATCTATGATACAGTTACCTACCATGTTCACACCGTTATCGGCAAATGAATTATAGTATGTGATATATATATCATACTTTAAAAAACACAGAAAATATATCAAGATATTGCCGTTTTATTTACTGTGGTTGCTTATTTTGTGATTTTGCCCCGATTTTTTACCAAATCGGGGCAATGCTTATACCATATTATAGTAGAAAAGGGTGGTGTCTGCCTGACCGGCATAGGTACAGAAAAGCCCACCTGTCATCAATTCCTGACCGGTCATGACAAAAATCTCACCGGTATCGGCATTGGTTACTTGATAGGAGGCATCCTTCTGCAATCCTTTCAAATAATAGGTAGCCTGCAGCTGCGTTGCTGCTGTGGGACAGAAGGTCATAACATAGCCTCTTCCCTCTTCGGGCAGGTAGAACTGATAGGCGGCATTTTGCGTAGCAACGGCAGAATCGGTACCGTAAGAAAGCATATAGTAGTCGCCATACATCATTTCACGGTTGACCTTGTTTTCCGCCATGGCGGCGGCAATTTCGGCTTCTGTCAGGTTATCCAGTCCGCCAAAGCCGACACCGGCGCTTAACATGGCGCGCAGATCATACATATCGTTACCTGACGGGTTGTTAATCGGGTAACGACCGCCGTGAACGGGCAACCACCAAGTCAGGTTGAAATTGATGGATCGTACATTGTCCGGCATGGCCGTCACATTCGTTGCGTCCTCCTTATAGTCGCTACGCCACAAGGGGACGGAGCGTTTCATCATTTCCAAGTCCAGGGGGCGCCCGCCGGCGGCGCAGTTGTCGATCATCAACCCGGGGTTGCGCTCAACCAATTCATCCAGATACCGATAGAGGTTGGTGATGTATTTGATCTCGGTCATGCCGACACGGTTGGATTCATCGTTATAGCTCCAATAGGATTCCGGCTCAATATTAAAGTCCTGACGGTACCAGGTGATCTTACTGCCCTGGATGATGCTGCTGATCTTATCGATCATTTGATCGCAGAGCTCATCGTCGGCAAAATTATACAGATACATGGTGGGGTCAGCAATTACCTTATCAAGCACTTTTATTTCACCATGATCCGCACTGGCCTTTTGATTGCGCAATATATATTGATCCTGAGCCAGATCCGTTTCGTAAGCCACACGCTCCGGCTCAAACCAAAGCAGGAACTCCTTATCCTGCTCTTCCAGCCAGGTACCGAGCTTGAGCATATTGTTATCCGGATAACGATCCTCCGCAAAGTACCAGTTACCAACCTGCTTGTTCCATGTGCGGGTTCCGACCGTGTCCGCGGCGCTCTGTTCGCCGTACCAGGTGGAGTCGATCCATAAGCCCTCTGCGTTTCTGCTGCTTATTCGAGCTTGCATCCTGGATATTAAGCTGTCCTGATCACCTGCACCGTTAATCGAGAAAAACTGCGGGACACGCACCGGTGCACCGTTTTCCTGGGGAGTATAGTTCTTCAGAATCAACCGACGCAGATCGTTATGTCCCTCGGCCTGATCGCCCTTAAAGAACTGGAGCATGATCATGGGCGTACGCATTTGTTCACCGGGAAGCAGTTCAATATTTGTATTTTGCATGCCTGCGGTAATGCTTACATCACCGTTGTTGTTGGTAAATCCGGCCTTCCAGTTGCCGGTCCAACCAATACCGCCCGTAACACCGTATTCGTCGTTGCTAATATCGAAATACGGGAAGGCACCCTGCGAAGAACGTCCGCCGGTCGTCTGCATCGTATAAGACCCTGATGTCAGATCCTTTACAATAGGAGCGAAATCCGTGGCCGATGCGGTAGATCCGTTGGCCGTGGTCAGCTTTGGATTGGTAACGAAAACTGAACTGTCAATGGCTAGGATGTTACTGATAGGGTAGGTATTATTAGTTTCATTTAGGCTCTTGAAATAATTCGTCCACTCCAGCGAGGCCATTTCGGGATCAAAAGTAATTTCCGACCAAGTTTCAACCGCACCGTTGTTATAGCGAACGATCCAACCGGTATCGGTCGTTTCCACTGTTTTTTTCCAAGTAGGATTGGCTGAAGAAAGATCCTCCTGTAACGATACCCCATTATAATCAAAGGAAAACAGGGTATTCTCTTTAATCTGCTTGGTAATCCATGTTTTTGCCGCAGTATAAGGATCGTGCGTTCCTCGGAAGGCGATCGTTTCGGCAGTGCCGATCGTATCCCGTGACGAATAAATAACCGGACAAGCCTTAATATTCGGCTCCTCATTCAACGCATCTAAGCCTTTGATTTTCAACGTTATTGCATAATTGCCGCGTCGATCAAAATCCTTTTTTACCGTTTCATATAATTGCTCTGCCAGTTTATGAGAAAACCGATAGGAAAAAGATCGGCCGTTAATCTTAAGTTCTACATTAATCGCCGCATTATCCTCACGCGCCAACAACTCATAGGCTTTCATAGAATGAAATACGAACTTAAAGCCGTATTTAACCCAGGACAGATCCGCCTCATCAAATTTCGTACCGGCATTGATGATGCGATAGGAAAAGAATCGATATCCTCCGCAATCGGTATCGTACAGAGGCAATGCACGGTTTTCCACTTGGAAAGAAACAAAAGCCTCGGCCGTATTTTGACTGGTAATTAGGACGCCCTTACCATCAGAACTGTCAATGATCTGACCGAAAGCAACCAGATTGTCCGCTGTCACGGAGTGTCCGTTTAAATCCAGCGTGATATCCGCCTTGACCTCACCAAACCGTTCAGCAATACTCGTATCCTGAAGCAGCGTGACGATTTCTCCCGATTTGGCCGCAATCAGCGCTTCCGATAGCGTATCATATTTCGCCGTTTCGATAGCAGCGGCCGACGACATCTCTCTATAGGTGGCATCCGTGGTGGTGCTGTCTGCAAATTTACCTTCTTCTGCCAACAGGGGCAGTCCGGTCGTGGTTGACCAAATGCCGTCAATCCACCCGTTGTTCACACACTCACCGCAACTGCCAAAAACAGGATTGGTGGCGTTTTTATTTTCACCAATATAAACGTGCAGTTTATAATTATTGCTCTGGGCATAAGCCTTGGCATCTGCCACAGCCGTTCCTTCAAACTTTACTCGGATGGAACGGTTGTCGCTTTGCACGGTCATGGATTTCGCAATCCATGTTTCATATACGTCGGTTGCCTGAAGGTTGCCATCGAGTGCGTTGGTGGCTCTCAACTCAATAGCGAGCGGGCCATTATTTCCCGATAAACCGGCCGCTTGAATCGTATCCGAAAAACTGATTATGATTTCCGAATCGCTTACCTTAACTACCTGTTTTACCGTCAGGTACTCACTCGGCATAAGCAGGTCGACACAGGCGGCATCCACACCGTTATAGGTTGTGTTGGCCTTCAATGCCTTTGTTGTACCGTTTACCGGATTGGTCCAGCCATTGACCAAGTTATCACCCTTGGCATCGGTTGCCGAATCGTATATGTACAGATGGAAACCGACAGCCCCCTGCTCTTTCCAATAGGAAAAACCTTTACTGGCATCAGGTAGCTTCAACAACGGGATACGCTTGGATGCGCCGAAGTTTTGAAGAAATACCGGCGAAATCCACTCATTTCCCCCTATTGTCTGTGCCTCTAATGTCGTGTCGTCCGCCTTATACGGAACGACAGCGATGGAGGTCTTGGATCCATTCTGCCCTTTAACTCGCCAGCCGTTCTCATCCGACACATTGAAATACAGAGCGAACGCCTGATCCTGCGGCGAATCCCAACCGGCCGTCTTGTTATTGAGGGCATAGGCACCGAGCAATTGAAATTCATTGCCGGCTGTTGTGCCGACGGCCTGCACCGAAAAAGGTAAACCAATCAACATGGCCATGCACAATAAAATTGCCAAACATTTTTTCATATATGACTCCTCCTTAAGTTGCCACTGCAAGATCTCTATTTTTATGATAAAATAAAAAAATTAAAATTTATATCGATATCTTGCTTTTTTCTTTACTTTGGTTGCTCTTTTGTGTTATAATATAATAGAGGTGATCACAATGGTAAAAATTATCCGTCACGAAATCGGACGAGACCGCATGTATAAGATCTGGCACCGAGCGGAAGGCAACATGCTGTTGTATGTACATAAAGGTGTCGGAAGTATCGTCTCACCCGAACACGTATATCCCTTGCAATCGGGCGTATTGTGTTTTATCGGCTCACAGGTGCTTCACCATACCCTTCCCAACCTTTCCACCACCTATGACCGGAGTAAGATATTTATTAGTGACGCTATGCTGGAGCGACTTTCGCCTTTGTTGGGTATCCAGATTACCCCTCACTCCATTCTCTACGGCAAAGTAAAGGAAGACGTGGAGAAAATATTTGAATGGATGGAAGAATATGGAGAAAGCGGCGGTTATCTGCAGCTGTTGCTGATGCTAAGCAAGCACATTGACAACCACATTCACATCGGCACTTCCTCCGTCGATCGCGCCATTAGTTATATTCAGAAAAACATCAACGACCCCATCACGATTGATGATATCTGCACTGCCGTTCATGCCTCAAAATTCCATTTCTGCCGCAAGTTTAAGGAGCGAACCGGATATACTGTCATGAAATATATTCTGAAAACACGAATCTCCGTAGCCTGCAATATGATTGAGCAGGGCCGACATAATATGGCACACATCAGCGAATCCTGCGGATTTTCCAGCCCTGCCTATTTTAGCCGTGTCTTCAAGGATGAAATCGGCAAATCCCCTATGCAATACAAAAAATCCATACAGAAATAAAAAGAGCACACCGAGTTTCGGTGTGCTCTTTCGCTATGTGCTTATTCTACAGCTTCAAAAGTAATCAATTCCGAGGATAATGAGGTCGGAATGGAAATCACCAATCCATGACGCCGCAACTCATGGCCACTGACAGTGAAGACCTCTCCGGTATTATCCATCATCACACGGTAAGTACGGCCGGCATCCAATCCGCGAGGCATAACCGTAATCGTTTTATCCGCCGTTCCGGACAAGGTAAATACCGTCATGGCACCCTTTACCCCGTCAGGCGATGCAATCTCCAGAACCATGTTCCCTTCCTCAGCCGCCTTGTAAACCTCCGGCGTATGGTGATACACCTTACAGGTCGGCAACATGGGACGAATGAAGTCTTTGTAAAGTTGCACGCTGTGTTTGACAAATTCCATCTGCACCGGATTTGGCGTAGTAGCCATAGGGGCAATCACGTTGAGCGACATGTGCCCCAACATAACATTTCTCATGTGCGCATCAAAGGAACCAAAAGTGTGACAACCCATGCCGGCAAACAAACGATCCACCCGCTCAGGCGGTAATGCCATGGTCATACCGTTGGTGATCATAACCGAGTGAGGCATCTTCTGCCAGTCAGACACCCAGGTATGGTGGAACGCCTTCATGATACCCAGATCGGTACGTCCACCGCCACCGGCGCAATTCTCAAACAGAACATCGGGAAAACGCTTTTTCAAGTTCTGATACATGTTATAAACGGCTTGGAAATGACGAAGCGACACGCACTCCTTAATTCCCTCTCCGCTGATATCTCTCACATTGAAGTAGTCGTTGGGACCGATATTATAGTCTACTCGCAGAAGGTCCAGTTTGTATTCGGTGATAATACGCGCCAACTCATCCTCTGCCCACTGCGCCGCTTCGGGATTGGTGAAGTCAAGCAAATACTGAACATCCCGCCATGGCCCACCGTATACGTTCGGCACTCTCCACTCCGGCTTCTCAGTAAAGATATTACTCTTAGCACCAATGCGCTCGATCTCCACCCACATGGCAAATTTCATGCCCTTTTTATGGCAATAATCACTCAATTCCACCATGCCGTTGGGATAACGATCGGGATTGGGACGGTTGATTCCGTTATAGTCATACCATTTCATCTCTTCATGAGGCGGATTCTGCCAACCGGCATCAATAATAAATACCTCTCCACCCATTTCGGCCATCTGATCAATAAACGCCTTGGAATCCTCCACCAACATATCATGCTCGGCACCCATACCGCAACCGATCAGACAAGCTGACGGATCCGCTTCAGGCAAATTCAGCACCGACTTGCGCACATGGGCATGCATCTCATTGACCGCATCATCCAGATCCCCCTTAATGGCACCCATGTATACTTCAGGGGTAGTAAATTTTTCTCCCGCCTTCAACACCAAGATGGGATTATGCCCCATGATCTCCGCTTTGAATGACAAGGCAGGCACCATAAATCCCTTGTCGTTAGCCTCACGCACCACTTTATGATCCACGGTATAACGGCATCCGCCGCTCCAGGCGATCTGCGAAAAATACATAGTGCCATCGATGTTATTGCGGATAAAAATCAGCGGATGGCGATACCGATTGCGCATAAAACGAGTATCGATATCGGTTATTCCCGGCTCAAGCGCGTGCCAATTAAATTCGCCTTCTCTGCCCCAGTTATCATTATCAAAATATCCAACCGAATAATAGGTCTCCGGCTTGCCGTCGTAAGTGCGGATCGACATATCCATCGATTCCATTCCGCCCGCCAAAACCGCCATGCGGCTGACCGTTAACGGCTCATCCGACAGATTTTCCATGGTAATATAACGGGTAAACATCTGCGTACCGTCAAGGATCGTGTGAATCTGCAGGCGCACCGGCACCAGTCGGCTATCCAGCGTCAAGACCGCATGAATATCCTGCTCGCTCTTTTCAGTTGTGAAATCCACAAATTCCAGATCATAATCGATACAGCGGCCGTTAATCTCCAGATTAAAGGCAAACGGCTCACGAAACCGCAAATGATCCAACCGTGTCGGGCAGTTGGTCAGCACGTCGAGCGGATACCCCGCCGCATTATATCCCTGCGATAAAAGGGTACCTTTCCACAGTTTCTCCTCATACACCATCATGCCGCTGCGGTAGCAGAAAACCGGACTCTCGCCGGGCTGATAATAGACGTCAAAGTAATCGTAATTCTTCTGTTTCATAGAAATTACTTCCTTTATATTAATTTAAGTTCAGTATAACAAAAAAATAAGTTCTGTCAATGGAATTTCCCTTGGTTTTCTTGCTACCAAAGAAAAACGGCAGATTTTTCAATCTGCCGTTATCTTTCAAATAATGCATGTCTGTAAGCCGGGTTCTGTAATCGACAGTCATCTATCTGGGATACCCGTTACCGGATACCTCTAGCCACCTTCGGAGCGGCCGGGCAGGCCTATATGCCCCATATACGGTGTTGCTTCGGATAGGGTTTACAAAACTATCCCGTCTCCGGGATATTGGTGAGCTCTTACCTCGCCGTTTCATCCTTACCCTTACGGGCGGTTTGTTTTCTGTTGCACTTTCCCTAAGGTTACCCTCGGCGGACGTTATCCGTTATCCTCGCCCTGTGAAGCCCGGACTTTCCTCAGTCTATATCCTTTCGCATATAAACCGCGACTGTCCGACATGCATCTTTTTTATTGTAATACAAAGTTTCTCATTTTTCAAGATTGAAAATGTAAAAGATATGCAGTATAATGTAAGGATAGAAAGTATATGCGTAAAGGAGTTATTACCATGTCGGTTGCGCAAGATCGCTTAAAAGAACGCATTTGCGGGAAAAAGGTATCCATTATCGGGATCGGTGTTTCCAATACCCCTGTGATTAAACAATTCGCCTCTCTGGGCGCATTTGTCACAGCTCGGGACCGCAACCCCGCCCCGATAAGCGAAAGCGTGCAAGCCCAATTTGAAGCCCTTGGCGTGAAATTGGTGCTGGGTGAAGGGTATCTGGATAACATGGATGATGATATTGTGCTTCGTACCCCCGGTATGCGCTATGACGCACCCGCCCTACAAGCCGCCCGCGCCCGCGGAGCTGAAGTCACCAGCGAAATGGAACTGTTCTTTGAACTGTGTCCCTGTCCTATCTTTGCCGTTACCGGCTCGGACGGTAAGACCACAACCACTACTCTGATCTGCGAGATGCTTACCCGCCAAGGTTTTAAGTGTCATAAAGGCGGAAATATCGGCACACCCCTGTTGCCGATTATCCATCAGATCGCCTGTTCTGATCTGGCTGTGGTTGAATTGTCCAGTTTCCAGTTGCATGACATGACCTGCTCGCCCGACGTAGCCGTCATCACCAACCTTTCTCCCAATCATCTGGATTATCATACCGACTTTACCGAATATATCGAAGCCAAGGCGAATATTTTCCGCCACCAGACCCCCAATGACCGTCTGGTCTATAATAACGGAAACGCCACCACCGTTGGGCTGGTCAACGATGCCCCCGGCAACCGTGTGGCATTTAACTGGGAAAAATCCGACGGTTGCTGTGTCTATTGCCGCGATAATACCGTCTGTTATGTAGACGGAAGCGGTGAGCGTGAGGTGCTGAAGACCACCGATATCCGCCTGCCCGGCAAACATAATATCGAAAACTATATGGCTGCCATTGCCGCCGTTATGGACTATGTCGATCCCGAAAATATTGCCGCTGTCGCCCGTGAATTCGGCGGCGTCGAACACCGCATCGAATTTGTCCGTGAAATCTACGGTGTCTGCTATTATAACGATTCGATCGCCTCCTCTCCCACCCGTGCCGCCGCAGGCCTGATGAGCTTTGATAAGCAGCTGATCCTGATTGCCGGCGGGTACGATAAAAATCTGGACTATACCGAATTCGGTTCTCTGGTCTGCGAGCGTGTAAAGCACTTGATCTTGCTGGGCGCCACCGCTCAAAAGATCTATGATGCCGTAACCACCAGCCCCCTCTATAACGAATCTTCTGTTTGCATTACCCGTTGTGAGGATATGGAGCAAGCCGTAAAAACGGCCGCTGCCGTTGCCAAAAAAGGTGACATTGTCATGCTCAGCCCCGCTTCTGCATCCTTTGACCAGTTCAAGAATTTCATGGAGCGCGGAAAGAAGTTTAAGGATCTGGTAAACGCCCTATGATCCAGCAAAATCAGGATATAGAAAAACTATTGCAAAATCTTTCTGCCGACCCTATCGGTAATATCTATCCCGTTTCCTTTCTGCAGGGCTACCCGAAACAAGACGCCTTTTATCAATCCTTTTCCTGTAACGATAGCGTCCTTGTTCATACCGGCGGCACCGCATACCTGTCGGGAACATTTGACCGAGAAGAATTAAATCCGTTCTTACAACTGCTCCATACACAGGAAATCATAACGCCGCACCCGCAAGGCAATAAGCATATTCTCGTCTATCGCGGCAATAAAAAAACAAGCACCGCCCGATACGCACAACCCGAGCAAATGCCCCATGTCTGGCAACTGCTGCGTGATCATTTTGATACTATACCAAGTTATCATGATTTTCTGCAAGCCAAAACCAACCAACGCCTCTACTTGGGCGGGCACACAGGCGTAATCACCGTTGACGGAAATGTCGTTTCCACGGCCTCGATCCTTGTACAGAGCGATTGCTACGCCCTACTCGGCGCAGTAGCCACCCATCCCGATCACCGCAAATGCGGTCACGCCGCAAACGTTTTATATCTGCTGATCAACCAACTGTTGGATAACAAGAAAACTCCCATAATTCTGTGCGACAACCCCGTCGCCATCCATTTATATCAAGGAATGGGATTTGAAGAATACGGAAAGATGATGGTTCAACCCTATGTATTTTAATGAAACAATTACAAATCTGGCCAAACAAGCCGATGCGGCATTAACCGATGCCTATGCCGCCATCGATGCCGTTGCCGAACAAAACCAATTCCGCGTCATGAAAGCCTATCGCGACCATTACGTCAGCGAAAGTTGTTTTGCCGGCACCACGGGATATGGCTACAACGATAAAGGCCGTGATGTCTTCGAGGAGATCGTGGCCGATGTCTTCGGCACCGAAGCCGCACTTGCCCGCCACAATTTCGTGTCCGGCACTCACGCATTATCTACTGCCCTTTTTGCCGTTTTACGCCCCGGCGATACCTTTTACTATGTCACCGGCGCTCCCTACGATACTTTGGAACAGGTCATTGGCATCTCCGGTGAAGGAATGGGCTCCCTGAAAGAATTCGGCGTTACCTACGGCCAACTGGAACTGAATGCCGACGGCAAAATTGACTATCCTGCGCTGAAAAGCATTTTAACTTGTCAGCCAAAACTCATTTGTGCCCAGCGCTCTCGCGGTTACAGCACCCGTCTTCCTTTTTCGGTCGATGAATTGGACGAGCTCTACACCTTCGTCAAAGAACACAGCCCGAAAACGCTGGTCATGATCGACAATTGCTACGGTGAATTTGTAGAAGATCGGGAACCGAAAGCCGATATGCTGGTGGGTTCTTTCATTAAAAACCCGGGCGGCGGCATCGCCGATACCGGCGGCTATATTGCCGGCACACGCGCTTGCGTGGATCTGGCCGCCTATCGCATTACCACACCCGGCACCGGCGCCGAAGTTGGACCGTCCTTAGGGCAAACCCGCAAATTGATGCAAGGCTTCTTCCTAGCCCCCCATATCGTTGCTCAGGCTCTGAAAACAGTAACCTTTGCCGCTTGGCTCATGGAGCACTGCGGCTATGAGGTCTACCCCTCCCCCTACGCCAAACGCTTGGATATCGTGCAATCCATCGCTTTTCATGATAAAAATAAATTGATCAAATTCTGCGAAGGCATTCAGGCAGGCAGTCCCGTAGATGCCTTTGCCCGTCCCGAGCCCTGCGATATGCCGGGTTACGAAGATCAAGTCATTATGGCGGCCGGCGCCTTCACGCAAGGCTCTTCTATCGAATTGTCTGCCGATGCTCCCCTGCGCGAGCCTTATATGTTGTATCTGCAGGGCGGTATTACCTTTGAAAGCGGTCGTTGGGGCATCCTGACTGCACTGGAAAAAATTATATAAAAAGGAGAGGAAATTTCCTCTCCTTTTATCCTTCTATGATGGTATACATATCCGCCGCATCGGCTTTACCGGCATACTCATTGATGGCATCAACCTGTGCTTTCACGGTACGGTTCCCAAATGTAATCTCGATTATATCTCCAATCTTAACATCATAGGAAGCCTTTACCGGCCGCCCGTTTACCGCAATGCGCCCACCGTCACATGCCTCATTGGCAACCGTACGCCGCTTAATGATGCGGGACACCTTAAGAAATTTATCTATTCTCATACATTCTCCATGAAAAAAGAAGCGGTCAGATAGACCGCTTCCTTCTTACCTGTGCACTTAGATGGACTCTTTGAACTGCTTGCCGGCCTTGAAAGCGGGAGCCTTGGAAGCCGGAATGTTGATGGTCTCTTTGGTCTTAGGATTGCGACCAACGCGAGCATTTCTGTGCTTAACTTCGAAAGAACCAAAGCCAACGATGGAAACCTTGTCGCCCTTCTTGAGAGCCTCGGTAACCTGGTTAACAAAAGCGTTAACGGCCAGTTCGGAATCTTTCTTGGTCAGACCAGTTTCGGCAGCAACGGCTGCAATGAGTTCGGTTTTGTTCATGGTAATATCCTCCATTAAAATAATTATTTAGCTTATCGAAAGGAATCCCTTTCGTTATGCGCATTATTGTTCCTTTACGGCATCCCAGTACTTGTCCAATTCCGCCAAAGGAAGATCAGCCATATTCTTTCCGTCAGCCTCAACACGCTGTTCAACCTGCGTGAATCGACCAATAAATTTATCCGTAGCAAAACTGAGCGCCTCTTCGGCATCAATACCGCATTTGCGAATGACATTGACTGCCGCAAACAACAGATCCCCCGCCTCTTCCAAAGAAGACTGCTTGTCCTGCTGAGCGACCGCGGCAAATAATTCGTCGCGCTCTTCGGTAAGTTTTTCAGCGGCTTCCTGTGCCGTATCCCAGTCAAATCCGACTTTCGCGGCTCGCCCCTGTACTTTTTGCGCTCTCATCAAAGCAGGCATACCACGAAACACATGATTCATAATACCCGACGCCGTGGCCTTTTGGCCTTTTTTTGCCTTCTCTGCCTGTTTGATCTGATCCCAGTTCTCCAATACCTGATCACTGGTATCTGCCTTGACATCAGCAAAAATATGCGGATGCCGACGAATCAGTTTCTTACATATACCGTCCGATACATCATCCAGATCAAACCGACCGTCTTCCTGCGCAATCTGAGCATGAAATACCACCTGCAACAACAGATCGCCCAGTTCCTCGCATAAGATCTCATCATCGTTCTGATCGATGCCCTCACAGACCTCATACGCTTCCTCAATCAGGTTCTTACGGATCGATTGATGGGTCTGTTCCCGATCCCACGGACAACCGCCCGGCGCCCGCAAGATCGACATAATGGTCAATAAATCATCGAATCGATATTTTTCCTTTATTTCCAAGACTTTCTTCTCTTCCATTTTACCCTATCCAGTTCCTTTTTTCAAGTATTTTCTCAATTTTTTTTGCTTTCGGAAGAAATTCTATATCTTCTCTCTTGATCGTCTTGCTAAACAGAATAAATCCAACGTATACAACGGCCGCCAAACCGATCGCCGCAATCGTCGCAATACTATCACTGATCACCATCGCCAGCAAGGTGTAACTCCCCCACGCCACGGCACCGCACAGAATGCCGCCGAACAAAGGCTTGAGATACACCGATTTAATATCCGCCTTGGTCTTTGTAATCCGCCGTAAGGCAATGAAATCCAAAACAAACAATACGACATATAAGACAATGTTGCTGATAGCCGCACCGTCAATCCCAACATCAGGAATGGCCACCAAAATATAATTGCAGATAATTTTAATAACACTGGCAATCAAAATATTCACTACAGGAACCATTGCCTTGCCAACCGCCTGCAACAACGGAGTACATACAGCTGCACAACACATAAAGAAGAATGCAATACCAAGATAAGCCAAAGGCTTGGTGGCAATAGCAATATCGGTAGGCGAACTGTAAAGCAAATCCAAAATCGGACCGGCCAATACCGTCATGCCAAACGAACAGGGTATGGCAATCAAGGTGCAAAGTTTAATCGCCGTATTGATGGTATTATTTAACCGATCTCTCTGTCTAAGCGCAAAGGCGGCAGAAATGGCAGGCAGAACCGAAACACCGATCGAGATAATGATAGTGGCAGGCATGTTAAACACCGTCTGCGACATGGAAGAATAGGCGCCATATAAGGTATTAGCCACCTCCGTCGTCACCCCGGGAATCTCCGTTAAACGCCGCATAACAATCGCCAAATCAATGGTACTGGCCAAATTACTGGTTAAAGAGCCCACCGTAACGGGAACGGCAATCCAAATAAATTTTTTAAGTACAGACTGAAACCGTGTCGGCGGCGGCGTAAGATCTGTTATAGGATAGATCTTTTCCATCTTCTGCTTGTAAAAATGCTTAGAGATCATTAAGTAAATCATGGAAAGCAGAGCACCCAGTGACACACCGCCTACAGCTCCGGCCATAACCAGCGGCATATCGTAACCCATTTCCATCATAACATAGGCTCCGCCCAATCCGAAAATCAACTTGGAAAGCACCTCAATGATATTGGATATAGCCGAAGGCACCATGTTGGAGTATCCTTGCGCATACCCCTTATAAACGGACAACACCGTCACAAACAAGATGGCCGGCGACATGACCCGACATGCCGGTGCCGCCATCGGATTGTTGAGCCATACAGCAATGTCTTCAGCAAAAATCAGGAATAAGAACGAGCATACCAGACCAACCATAACCAAAGTCACATTGGCCGCCTTGATTACACTCTTTACATCCCGATGCTGTCCCAACGCCACATATTCCGAAATACATTTGGCAACCGCAACCGACAATCCTACACTGGAAATATTGATTAACAGACTGTAAACCGTATATGCCGTATTGAAATAGGACATCGCCTGCGCACCAACCAGATTGGTGATCGGTATTTTAAAGCAGGCACTGATGACCTTCACCAAAACACCGGCCACTGCAAGAATGGCCGCGCCGGTGATGAAATTTTGTCCGCTTCGATTATTGACGGTTTTCTCTTGAGTTGACAATCATCACACAACCTTTCATCATTCTATTATACTCTTTTATGAGAACATTTACAAGATTGTATTTACTTTTTCCCGCATTTGCGGTAAACTTTATATATCATTCTACGCCATAAAGGAGTATAATCATGACAACAAATCGTATCGGCATCGTTTTTGCCATGCAGGAAGAGGCCGCTCCCCTGCTCGAGAAATTCCAATTAACCGAATATACCGAAAATTATCTGGGCGCACGCTTCTATCAAAACGAACGTGTTGTGATCGGTGTCGGCGATGTCGGCTCACTGGCAGCCGCTTTATGTACCGCCACTTTGATTCGCGAATTCGGATGCACAACCATATACAATACCGGCTCTTGCGGCTCTACCGGCCCTAAACTCCCCGTCGGCACCATTGTTTCCATCACTAAGGTTTATAAAGGAGATGTGGATTTAACCGTTGCCGGCTACCAACCTTATGAACTGCCCCGCACCCCGATTTATTTGGATCTGCCGCATGATCCCGACTTCCCCGCCGCCACCGCTCGTAGCACCGACCGTTTTATCGGCGCCGGAGATGCGGTCGAACCAAATATGGCCGTCGAGATGGAAGCCTTTGCTGTCGCCTATACCTGCCGCCGCCTTGGCGCCAAATGTCACATTTACAAGGTGATTAGTGACATGACTGATAAAAACACCGATTCATCTCAATTTGACGGAAATTTGGCCGATGTGTCGGCAAGTTTGGCCGAATATGTGTATAAAATCATTCAAAACCAGTAAGAAAAAGAGGGCTTTCCCCTCTTTTTTTGTGTAAAAATTGGCAAAAAGGTTTATAATACTGCGGGTGATATGATGTTTTCCATACTGTTTCGTACCGTTATTATGTATCTTTTTGTTATGCTGATGATGCGCCTGACCGGAAAAAGGCAGATCGGTCAACTGCAGATCGGCGAACTGGTGGTAACCTTTTTGATTTCCGAATTGGCTTCATGGCCCATTCAGGAACCCGACACACCAATATGGTATGCCCTCATGAGCATTGCCGCGCTTGTTCTGCTGGAGATCGGATTTTCTCTGCTCTCTCTCAAATCTTTGCGCCTGCGCAAAATCATTGAGGGGCGCCCCAGCGTTTTGATCGAAGACGGGAAGATCATTCAAAAAGAAATGAAGAAAAACCGATTCTCGATAGACGACTTAATTGAAAATCTAAGACAGGGCGGCGCTTTATCTGTCGATGAAGTGGAAACAGCCATACTGGAAACCAACGGCCGCCTGTCCATCTTTCTGAAAAAAGAAGAATGCGCTCCTATCGCCAAAGATCTGAAAATGAAAGTTCCCAAACAACCTCTGCCCTATACCGTCATTTCCGATGGGCGCCTACTGGGCATGAACATGGACCGCATTGGTGTGTCCGAAAAACAACTGCTTAGAATCTTGCGCAAGCACGGGTACAAAGACCGTCATAAAATCTTTTACATGTCGCTGACACGGGATCAAACCCCCATCATCATAGAAAAGGAATGAGGAAAACTCCTCATTCCTTTTTTTAGAACATGGTAATGATACCCCAAACCCAGAAAAACAGCAAAATAACAGGCATTACATATTTGCAATAGATTCCAATTCGGTATGGCAATTTCAAACCCTTTCCTTGATTGGCTTCTTCGATAAAGTTTTTCCATCCCCAACCGCTCTTGCTGTTGGTACAGAACAACACATACACCAGCGAGCCGAGAGGTAGGATATTATTGGAAATGATGAAATCTTCAAAGTCAAGAATGGTACTGCCTGCTCCCAACGGCTGAATGCCCGACAGCAAATTAAAACCCAGTGCACAAGGCAAAGCCAGCACAATTAAAGCAACTGCATTGATCCAGCAGGATTTCTTACGACTCCAACCCCGTAGTTCCATACCAAAAGAGAGAATATTTTCAAACACGGCAACCACGGTAGACAAGGCCGCCGCGATCATAAACAAGAAAAATAAACTACCCCAAATACGCCCACCGGGCATATGGTTAAAGACCACAGGCAAGGTTTGAAAAATCAAACCGGGTCCCTGTCCCGCCGGAATATCATAGGCATAGCAAGCAGGAATAATGATCAGTCCTGCACAAAAGGCCACAAAGGTATCCAACAGCGAAATGGAAAGGGACTCCCCAAACAAGCGGCGGTCTTTCTTAATATAACTGCCGAATATCGTCATAGCGCCCATGCCGATAGAAAGGGTGAAAAAGGCCTGTCCCATGGCGGCAAAGATGGCTTCGCCCAACCCTTGCTCGGCCATGCGCTTAAAATCGGGCACCAAATAATAACGCAAGCCCTCACTTGCACCGGGTAACAGAATCGAGTTCACAGCCAGCACACCGATAATAGCAAACAACGCCACCATCATCACCTTGGTAATCTTCTCTACTCCCTTTTGCAAGCCTAAAGAGCAAATTAAAATACCAATCAGCACAACAACAACCATAAACCCAACCATTGCCCATGGATTGCCGACAACCGTTCCAAACGAGTTTTGCACCATTTCCGATGATTGTCCGACGAAATCGCCACGCAACATCTTAATAAAATAGATGAACATCCAGCCGGTTACGGTGGTATAGAACATCATAAGCAGATAATTACCTGCCATACCTAACCAACGAAACCAATGCCATTTAGAACCTGCTTTTTCTAATTTAACAAAGGCATTAGCGATCCCCGAACCACTGGCCCGACCGACGGCAAATTCCATGGTCATGATCGGCAAACCAAAGATCACCAAAAACGCTAAATAAATTAAAATAAAGGCGGCACCGCCATACTGCCCGACAATATACGGAAACCGCCATACATTACCAAGCCCGATGGCGCAACCGGCCGATATTAAAATAAACCCCAAACGACTACCGAATTTTTCTCTTTCCATTTCTGTTCTCCTACCGGTAAAATACAAACAACAATACTGTAACAAATTTTTCCCCGTTCGTCAAGAAAAATGCCCCTCCGAAATCGGAGGGGCGATTCTCTTAGTATTTTTCGCGTTTTACGTAGGTTGTATGCAAAATCTCATGTGCCTTATGGCTACCCGGCTTCTCCAGATACTCATCATAGATACGCTTCACATCGGGGTTCTCATGGGACTTTCTGACCGGCAGATTGCGGTCATCTTCATACAAGCCGGCGGCACGAGCGGCACGAATGTCGATCTCATTACGAACCGATGCAGGCTGTATCGGCTGACCGCCACCGTTGACGCAACCACCGGGGCAGGCCATGATCTCAATGAAATCATATTCCTTTTCACCCGACTGTACGCTATTGAGCAACGCACGGGCATTGGCCAGACCGGAGGCAACCGCTACACGGATCTTGTTACCGGCCAGCTCATAGGTGGCTTCCTTGATGCCTTCCACACCGCGAACATCCTCAAAGTCAAGTTTCTTGAGGGGCTCTTTGGTGACAACCTCAGCGGCGGTACGCAGAGCGGCTTCCATAACACCGCCGGTAGCGCCAAAGATGGTGCCGGCACCGGAACCAAGACCGAACGGAGCATCGAACTCACCGTCAGGCAGATCATTGAAACGGATGCCGCACTTCTTGATCATACGGGCCAACTCACGAACGGTGAGAGCCACGTCGATATCATACAGACCTTCAACGGCCGTATTCTCGGTACGCTGAGCCTCAAACTTCTTAGCCGTACAAGGCATGATCGAAACGACAAAGATGTTCTTAGGATCAATACCCATCTTCTCAGCATAATAGGTCTTAGCCACCGAACCGAACATGCCCTGCGGCGACTTGCAAGAGGACAGGTTCTGAATCATGTCAGGGAAATAATACTCACAGAACTTGACCCAGCCGGGCGAGCAGGAAGTGATCAGCGGCAGATTCTCCTTCTTGGTGTAACGATCCAAGAACTCGGTAGCCTCTTCCATGATGGTCAGGTCAGCCGTAAAGTTGGTATCGAACACGCCGTCAAAGCCGAGCATCTTCAGAGCGGATACCATTTTACCGGTCACGATCGTGCCGATAGGCAGACCGAATTCTTCACCCAGACCCACGCGAACGGCGGGAGCGGTCTGAACAATGACATGCTTCTCGGGATCATTCAGAGCGGCAAATACCTTTTCGGTATCGTCACGCTCGGTCAGCGCGCCGGTCGGGCAGACCGTGATACACTGGCCGCAAGCAATACAAGAGGTATCGCCCAGACCGCAATCAAACGGAGAGCCGATAACGGTAGCAAAACCACGCTCATTCGCACCGATAACGGATACCGACTGCAACTTCTGGCAGGCGGCCACACAACGGCGGCAGAGGATGCACTTAGCGTTGTTGCGGATCATATGGATGGCGCTATCGTCGATTTCGGTAGCGGTCATCTCACCCTCAAAGCGGTTCTCCACATCCACACCGTACTCTTTGCACAGAGCCTGCAGTTCGCAGTTCTGCGAACGAACGCAGGACAGACACTTCTTGTCGTGGTTGGACAGGATCAGTTCCAGCGTAGTGCGGCGAGCCTTGATAACCTTGGGGCTGTTGGTGATGACCTCCATACCCTCGTTTACGGGATATACGCAAGCAGCCACCAGGCTGCGAGCACCCTTGACCTCAACCATACACATACGGCAAGCGCCGATCTCATTGATGTCCTTTAAGTAGCACAGGGTCGGGATACTGACCCCGGCAATGCGAGCAGCCTCCAGAATGGTACTGCCCTTCGGCACGGAACATTCCACGCCGTTAATTTTAATTGTAACGTTTTCCATGAATCTGTTCCTCCTTACTGCTTGCTGATAGCCTTGAACTTACAATGATCCATGCAGGCGCTGCACTTCACGCACTTGTCGGCAACGATCTCATAAGACGGAAGCTTATGGCCGGGAGCCACATAGTCAGTCTTAATGATGGTGTTAGCCGGGCAATTTCTGGCGCACATGCCGCAACCGATACATTTATCCTTGTCAATCACAAAGGTCAACAGATCTTTACAAACACCGGCAGGACACTTCTTGTCCACCACGTGAGCTACATACTCATCGCGGAAGAACTTGAGGGTCGACAACACGGGGTTAGGAGCCGTCTGACCAAGGCCGCACAAGGAGTTTTCTTTAATGTAATAGCAGAGTTCTTCCAACTCGTCGATATCTTCCAGGGTACCGTTGCCCTTGGTGATCTTATCCAGCTTCTCATACAGACGCTTGGTACCGACACGGCAGGGCGTGCACTTACCGCAGGACTCGTCCACGGTAAACTCGAGGAAGAACTTGGCCATATCTACCATACAGGTATCTTCGTCCATAACGATCAAGCCGCCCGAACCCATCATACAGCCGATAGCCGTGAGGTTATCGTAGTCAACGGGGGTGTCGATCAGGCTGGCCGGGATACAACCGCCGGAAGGACCGCCGGTCTGGGCCGCCTTGAACTTCTTGCCGTTGGGGATACCGCCGCCGATGTCCTCGATGATCTCACGAAGCGGAGTGCCCATCGGGATCTCAACCAGACCGGTATGCTCGATCTTACCACCCAAAGCAAATACCTTAGTGCCCTTGGACTTCTCGGTACCCATCGAAGCAAACCAATCGGCGCCACGCAGAATAATCTGAGGCACGTTAGCAAAGGTTTCCACGTTGTTTTCAACAGTCGGCTTGCCCCACAGCCCCTTAACGGCCGGATAAGGCGGACGGGGACGAGGCTCGCCACGCTTACCTTCGATCGAAGTCATCAGCGCCGTTTCTTCGCCGCAGACGAAAGCACCGGCACCCAGACGGATGAACAGATCGAAATCAAAGCCGGAACCGAAAATATTCTTGCCCAGCAGTCCATATTCACGAGCCTGCTCGATCGCCATCTGCAAACGGGCAACGGCAATCGGATACTCGGCACGAACATAGACATAACCCTCGGTAGCACCGATGGCGTAACCGGCAATGGTCATGGCTTCGATCAGACAATGGGGGTCACCCTCCAATACCGAACGGTCCATAAATGCACCGGGGTCGCCCTCGTCAGCGTTACAAACAACATACTTCTGATCGGCCTGATTGGGAGCAGTCAGCGCCCACTTGCGACCGGTCGGGAAACCGCCGCCGCCACGGCCACGAAGACCGGACTTGGTAATCTCATCAATAACATCCTGAGGCTTCATCTCAGTAAGTACTTTGCCCAGAGCGGCATAGCCATCCATGACAATATACTCGTCAATACTCTCAGGGTTGATCACACCGCAGTTACGAAGAACCACACGGTTCTGGCTCTTATAGAAAGCGGTATCGTTAAGAGATACATTGCCTTCCACAGGCGCATCCGAGCCGGTATCGTTGTACACCAAACGATCGACCACACGGCCCTTAAGAAGATGCTCGGAAACAATTTCTTCTACGTCTTCGGGGGTTACGCGGCTGTAGAAGGTGCCATCGGGATGAACGATAACTACAGGACCCAAAGCGCACAGACCGAAACAACCGGTCTGAACAACCTTGACTTCATCCTGCAAACCGTTGGCTTCGATGGACTTAGCAAATACATCCTGAATTTTTACGCTGCCCGAGGAGGTACAACCGGTACCGCCGCAGATCAGTACATGAGCACGAATCATAATTGTTTAACTCCTCCTCATTGGTTATGCTTTGTAATTGCCGATGGTAAATTCCGCAACCGGCTTGCCACCCTTGAGATGCTCCTCAACCACACGGGCGACCTTGTCGGCTGTCATTTTCACATAAGTAACCTTTTCCTGACCGGCCTCGAACACTTCAACAACCGGCTCAAACTGGCAGATACCGATGCAACCGGTCTGGGTCACAGTGATCTGACCGGCCAAGCCCTGATTGTTCACCTGCTCAACAAAAGCAGACAGGACGGGGCGGGCGCCGGCGGCAATACCGCAGGTAGCCATGCCGACAACGACACGCTTCTCACCGCTGCCTTCACGCAGGGCGACTTTGTTCTGCATTTTTTCCTTGATTGCCTGGAGTTCTTCTAATGATTTCATAAGATTTATCCTTTCTTTGGAAAAATTATACTTTATTTTCAGGCCGTTTCCCAAGACTCATAAGCCTCAAGAAGCGAACCTTGAATCCATTGTAATACCTCAAAACTATTAAGAGGTACCTCACCCAACACGTCGCGCAACACGCGTGTGTCAAGTTCAACCGCTTCCCTTCCCGCACATTCATGTCGGAAAAGAAAATCGGTATCGGGATGTCCTTGAATCAGCGTCACCATCGTTCCGACCACATCCCCCAGCGGCGGGCAGTCAATGTGCGTATGATAAAATACCGCTTTTACCGTTGTACCGTGTTCTTGAGGATATTGTGCTTGATCCTTAGATGCCACCGTTACCGTACCACCGGTCATTTCCGCTTCCAGTTTCAACAATGGCAATCCCAAACCAACGGGACGGGTCGTTCGTGTTGTATAAAAGGGATCAGTTACCCGACTTACCGTCTGGGCATCCATACCGCAACCGTCATCCCGAATGGTAATGGTCAGCCTTTCCTCGGTCTGATCCAGCAGGATCTCGGTTAATGACGCGCCCGCTTTCACGGAATTTTCTGCAATATCCAAGATGTTGAGTGATAATTCTTTCATCGTCCCCTCCTCAGATATTCAATCAGATTTTTCCGAACCAGCGCGCTGCTGTACGGTTCATCGTCCAGCTCCACGTAACCGTCCTTCTCCTTGATGTCCCACAAATAGTGCGCATCACTGCACGAGACCGCCACGCACCTGTCAAGCACATGGGCTTGTCGGTATTCCTCCTCCTTGGTTCCATCGTGGAATTCCACGCAGGTAAACTCAGGAAAGGTCGGGACCGTACCCAGGATGGATATGATGCCATTGGCTTCCCGATCAATATGCGCCGGATAGCACACACCGCCGAAATGCTCAACCAAGCCGGGGGCCTCTTCGAGCGAAACGGTAGTGGCGTTACTGAGCAGATCCGGATCTTCACCGATGATCTCGTCGTTTTCATCCATGATCCATTGCTCACCGAAAATATCCGTTCGGTTGGCGATCCGAATCCGACGTTTGTTGATCTCCTCATCGAACGCCATCGCCGCTTCCAATGTCGGAAACAGGCAGACCATGTGAATATCTTCCGCCGTCGTCAGTTCCATGCCGGGAATCGGGATAATCCCGTGCTTGCGTGCCGCTTTGAAAAAGGCAGGACAGTTTCGGCAGGTATTATGATCGGTCAATGCCATGATCTGCAATCCGTTAAGCACTCCCATACCCACCAAATTGTTCGGTGTGTTTTCATTATCTCCGCAAGGAGACAGACAGGAATGAACGTGCAGATCGTAATAGTAGCGGTTCATAGGTTCTGCGCCAGCATCAGCGCCGTCTCATAGGCACTGCGCTCGCTTACCAGAATATTGATTCCCTTAGCACTCGCTAACGCCTCAACCCCATCATCCGGCATAACGTTTTCTGCCAGAATAATACAGGCCGTATCCGCCAGCGTAGCCACCGCCACGATGTTGTTGTTGGACATGATGGTGATCCAAGCTTGATCGGCTTGCGCACGCCCCATGACCCAACTGAGAAGATCGCCGATGTAGACACCGGTTATCTCACGCTCACCGTCGGGAAGTGCGACTGCCTTCAAATTGGTCTTTTGTATCAATTCGTTAACGGTCACCTTGCTCCTCCTTCTGTGTGAGATATTGCTGTAACTTCTCACGCATGGTCAGTACACAATCGCTCATCTTGGCGGTTCCCCTCACCACATCCTCGGCAAACGCACGACAAGTCGGTGCACCGCAAGAGCCGCAATCCAACCCCGGCAACTGATTGCGCAAAGACTGGATATCGGCCAGCATACGCATGGACTTGGCCATGTTGTCGCTGAGCTGACTGATCGGCTGATACTCCGGTAATTCATCACAGAAATATTCTTCCGGAATATACTGCTGTTCAGGGGGAAGGAAGTTGCAGGATACCGGCATAAATCGCCGAAGTGCCTGCAAACGAGCTTTGGCAATGAATGGGTTTTGCACCGTCATGACTCCGCCCACGCAACCGCCGGTGCAGGCGTTGAGTTCCACAAACTCTACCTGCGGAATGTTTCCGTTCTCGATCTGATCCAGAACACGGATGACATTCTCGATCCCGTCCGCCGCCAGATAATTGTCATTAAACAGCGCTGTTGACTCACCGCCGGAAGATGCCCAGCCGATTCCCATCATCCCCGACGAGGACAGGTCATCGATCTGGTCGGTGTATTTCATTTCATTGATCAACTGAAAATAGATATCGCTGATCGAAACCACCGCATCCACCTGACTCTTGTATTCTCCAAATCCGTTTTTTACATAACTGGCTTTGGCCGGACAGGGAGAAATAAAACAAACTCCGATTTCCTCGGGCTTAAACTCCGGATGCTCCTTCAAAGCCTTTTCCCGTGCCAGCTTCGCCGCCATTTCCATGGGGGGAAGCATATGTAACACGTTATCCTGCAAGGAAGGAAACCGAAGCGAGATCAGTCGGACAACCACCGGACACGCTGAACTGATGACCGGCTTTTTTACCCCTTCTGTATTGAGATACAGCCGAGTATAGGCCGAGACCATTTCTGCCGCCTTGGATACCTCGTACACATCGTCAAACCCGATGCGTAACAGTCCGTTAAGCACATAGTCTACATCATCCAAATTGTCAAACTGACCGTAAAGACTGGGCGCCGGTAAGGCAATCTTCCATTTGAAAGCATCCATAGCGTCCAGTTTGCTGCATACCGCCTTTTTTGCTTTTTGTGGGCAGGTGCGGATACACTCGCCGCAATCAATGCAGCGCCCCTCGTTAATCACGGCCCGACCCTCTCGGATTCGGATCGCTTCGGTGGGGCAATGCCGCAGGCAGGTGGTGCAGCCGGTACACTTATGTGTGTCCAGAAACACGGAATGCTCATATGTATGCATATACAACTACCTACCTGTTTATCATCGAGGTTATTCCAGATTGACACGCATGGTAATGCGTGTTCCCTTTCCAACCTCCGATTCGATCTCCATATGATCGGTATATCGCTTCATGTTCGGCAGACCCATGCCGGCGCCAAAACCAAGCGATCGAATGTTATCAGGTGCCGTGGAGAATCCGGCCTGCATGGCTTGATCGATATCGGCAATACCGGGACCTTTATCTTCCAGTATGATCTCAATGGCCTCTTCATTGACCCGAACCTCGGCATGACCGCCACCGGCATGAATGACCATATTGATCTCACCCTCATACATCGCAATAGACACCCGACGGATCATCTCCGGCGGAAGCCCTAATTGCCGCAGATTCTTTTTGATCTGCACCGATGCCTGACCGGCCGAAGTGAAATTCTCACCATCGACATCAAAGTGAAAGACCAGCCCTTCACTCATGACTGCACCCTCTTGACCTTGTTACCGACAAGGCCGTTGCTGTAAAGAATACCGCAGGCTTCATACATGCGTTTCTTTGTGGCCAACACCACAATGCCGCACTCCTGAGCCAAGCGCACCATTTCCGGCGTCGGCTCCTTGGCACGGACAAATACGATACAACGCATGTCCATCATTTCAGCCGTGCGAATCACCTGTGCATTGACAAGCCCCGTCAGCAATACCGCCTGATCCTTGACATACGCCAAAACATCACTCATCATATCGCTGCCGCAAGCCGAATACACATGATCGCCCAACCGATCCTCGCCCGAGATCACACGGGCTTCCAGAAGTTCCTGTATTGTACAGATCTTCATACAGTCGTCATCCTCTTAGTCGGCGTATTTAGCCAGAATGTCATCCACATCATCAACCGTCAAACGGCCGTAAACTTCACCGTTGATGGTCAGAACCGGAGCCAGACCGCAGGCACCGATGCAACGGCAGGCAACCAGAGAGAATTTTCCGTCCGGCGTGCATTCCCCGTTGGCAATGCCCAGTCTTTCGCTCAGGCGATTAAAGATATCGCCGGATCCCTTAACATAACAGGCCGTACCCAAGCAAACCGAGATCTCGTATTTGCCCTTGGGCTGAGTCGAGAAGAAAGAGTAGAAGGTAACTACCCCATATACCTCTTCCAGCGACACATCCAGTCCCTCTGCAACAGCAATCTGTACTTCCAAAGGCAGATATCCGTAAATATCCTGCGCCTTCTTCAGCACCTGAACCAGAGCACCGGGAACTTCCTTGTAGTCCGCCAGTATCTGGTTGAGCTGATTGCGCTTTTCAGGACTGTCCTGAAAAGGGATCGATTCGTACTTGTTTTTCATTGTGTAAACTCCTCCTTGTATTAATCGATCATATTGATTAAAAAACTGTAAGAGGTGATGTGCAAATGGCGCACCTCACCTCCATTAGTATATATTATTTTTATTTATTTGTAAATAGATAAAACGCATTAAAATGCGGGATATTTGCATATTTTCGACAAATATCCCGCATTTCTTATTCCAATTCAAATGCGCCGGTATACAATTGATGATATGTGCCCTTAGCCGCAATCAGATCGGCATGACTTCCCCGCTCTATAATTCGTCCATGATCCAACACCATGATCACATCCGAATCCATAACGGTAGACAAACGGTGCGCAATAACAAACACCGTACGCCCTTCCATCAGTTTATCCATACCCCTTGCCACGATTGACTCAGTACGGGTATCGATCGACGAGGTTGCCTCATCCATGATCAATACCGGCGGATCGGCAACCGCCGCCCGCGCAATGGCAATCATCTGCCTTTGCCCCTGCGAAAGGTTGGCACCGTTGTTGGTCAGTTCGGTATCATAACCGTTGGGTAATCGGCTGATAAAATCATCCGCACCCACAAGAGCGGCCGCCTGCCGACACTCATCATCCGTCGCATCCAGACGCCCGTAACGGATATTCTCCATCACCGATCCGGTAAACAGATTGGTCTCCTGCAACACGATACCCAAACTGCGCCGCAGATCATTCTTCTTGATCTTATTGATATTGATGCCGTCATAGCGAATCTTACCGTCCTCAATATCATAGAAACGGTTGATCAAATTGGTAATTGTAGTCTTACCTGCACCCGTCGCCCCAACAAAGGCCACCTTCTGCCCCGGCTTGGCATACACCGAAACATCATGCAATACAGGTTTACCTTCTTCGTAGGAGAAATCCACCTTTTCCAACACCACATCACCCGCTAACGGGGTGTATGTCACACTTCCGTCATGATGCGGATGACGCCACGCCCAAGCACCGGTGCGTTCATGGCTTTCGGTAATATTCCCCCTGTCATCCACAGCGGCATTAACCAGCGTAACATAACCCTCATCGGTTTCCGCCTGCTGATCCATTAGGGCAAAGACACGGGAAGCCCCTGCCATACCCATCGCAATATGATTGATCTGTTGCGAAACCTGATTGATATTACCCGTAAACTGCTTGGTCATGTTCAAAAACGGAACAATAATGCTGATCTGGAAAGGCAACCCCGAAATGCTGAGATTGGATGCGCCGGTCAGCAAGAACAAACCGCCCGCAATCGCAATGATCACATACATAATGTTGCCCAGATTCATAATGATGGGACCCAGCATATTGGCATAAGAATGAGCACGGGAACTGTCCTCATAAAGGGTATGATTCAGTCGATCAAAATCGGCACTGCTCTGCTTTTCCCGACAGAAGACTTTAACTACCTTCTGCCCGTTCATCATCTCCTGAATATACCCTTCCATCGCACCCGTGGAGCGCTGTTGCCGTATAAAATACTTGGCCGAACCGCCGCCCACTTTACGGGCAACCATGCTCATAACCACTACACCCACGAGCATCAACAGCGTCAGCCATACGCTGTAGTAGATCATGATGGAAAAGACGCTGATCACCACAACACTCGCCTGCAACAGCGAAGGAATGGACTGGGAAACCAACTGGCGAAGCGTATCAATATCATTGGTGTAATAACTCATGATATCGCCGTGTTTATGGGTATCAAAAAACTTAATGGGCAGATTTTGCATCCCTTCAAACATGGCGCAACGCATTTTGCTTAAAAATCCTTGCGTCATATACGCCATCAACTGCGACTGCAAAGTCACACAAACAATGGAAACGCTGTACAAAGCAATCAGAATACCGATCAGCGGTAAAATTTCCTTGGATGCTGTCGCCCAATCCCGACTGATATACCACTGCTCAATGATAGCAATGACACGCTGGGTAAAGGTGGCCGGCACAGCCGCCGTAACAGCCGAAAAGATAATACAAACAATGGCTAACGGGAACAAAACCGGATAGGACTTCATTAACATCTTTAACGTCCGCCCCATGGTACCCTTTGTCGGAGCGGGACGCCTCATGCCTTTATTCTTCATCATGGCCGTCACCTCCGTTGGTCTGCTGCTCATACACTTCCCGATAAATCTCACTGCTTGCCAGCAATTCTTCATGCTTGCCCGACGCTACGATCGATCCGTTGTCCATCACCAAAATCAGATCAGCATCCTGCACCGAAGCCACGCGCTGCGCAATAATAATCTTTGTTGTATCCGGAATATACTCCTTAAATCCCGCACGAATCAAAGCATCCGTCTTGGTATCCACCGCACTGGTCGAGTCGTCCAAAATGAGAATTTTCGGCTTTTTCAGCAAGGCACGGGCAATGCACAGGCGCTGTTTCTGTCCGCCCGATACATTGGTGCCGCCCTGCTCAATATGGGTGTCGTATCCATCAGGGAAAGAACGGATAAAGTCATCCGCCTGCGCCAAGCGGCAAGCCTCCACCATTTCCTCGTCGGTCGCATTCTCATTGCCCCAACGCAGATTCTCCTTGATCGTACCCGAAAACAGCAAATTCTTTTGCAACACCATCGAAACGGCATCCCGCAGCACCTTAATGTCATATTGGCGCACGTCCACACCGCCAACCCTGACCACACCCTCGGTCACATCATACAGTCGCGGAATCAACTGCACTAAGGTCGATTTGCTCGAACCCGTACCGCCCAAAATACCGACGGTCATGCCCGAACGAATATGCAAGTCCACATCTTCCAAAGCAAACCGCTTGGCCTTGGCTGAATACTTAAACCGTACATTTTCAAAATCGATCGAGCCGTCAGCCACCGCCATGACCGGATTTTCGGGGTTATCCAATGTCGATTCTTCCGACAGGATCTCACCGATACGCTTGATCGACTCGGCCGACATGGTCAGCATCACATAGATCATCGACAGCATCATCAAACTCATCAAAATCTGCACGCCATAGGTAAGCATGGCTGAAATCTGCCCGACATCAATATTTTGTCCTCCGCCCTGAATAACCAAACGCGAACCCACCAGCAGCACAAACACCATGTTAAAATACATGCAAATCTGCATCAGCGGCGTATTAAGTGCTACAATACGCTCCGCCTTGGTAAAATCCTTGCGAATATTATCCGAAGCCTTAGCAAATTTCTGCTTCTCGTAGTCTTCACGGGAAAAACCCTTGACCACGCGCATACCCCGCACATTTTCTTCAATGGATTCGTTGAGACGGTCATACTTCTTGAACACGGCACGAAATGCCGGCATGGCAAACTTGGCAATGAGCAGTAATCCCATCACCAAAACCGGCACCACCACAATAAAGGTAGCCGCCAGCCAACCGCCCATAATAAAGGCCATCACTACCGCAAATATCAGCATCAGAGGCGAACGAATGGCCGTACGAATCACCATCATGTAGGACATCTGCACGTGCTGAATATCGGTGGTCAGACGCGTCACCAAGGATGCCGAAGAAAACTTATCAATGTTTTCAAAACTGTAGGTCTGAATCTTGTGGAACATATCGCCACGCACGTTCTTGGCAAACCCCGCCGCCGCCTTGGAACAGGTATATCCGCCAACACCGCCGCAAGTCAAAGAAATCAGCGCCATTCCTACCAAGATCAGCCCCGTCACAATCACCTCTTCAATCGGTGCATTGGCCTTGATACTGTTGACAAGATTGGCCGTAATAAACGGAATCGCAACCTCGATCCCCACCTCTAACACCATCAACGCAAAGGTGATAAAGGTCGGCTTTTTATACTCTCTTACACAGGCAAGCAATCGCTTATACATTATGCCACCCTTTCTATCCGGAAATCACTTTAATATATCCATTATAATACTTATATCTTTTAATATCAAATGATTTTTTTGTGAACAAAAAAGAGGGCTTAGTTTTACACTAAGTCCTCTCTCTTTTTACAAACATCCACCCACCCTAACGGCTTAGCCAACAGCTCCAACTCCATAAGAGATAACTCAATGGCACTGTTGCCGCTTCCGCAAGCGGGAAACACCGTTTCAAACCGACGAAGCGATTCATCCAAATACACCGCCACGCCCTCATTGACCGCAAACGGACACACTCCGCCTACCGCATGACCGATCAGCGTTTCGGCCTGTTCGTACGACAGCATCTTCGCTTTGCAATGAAATGTAGCCTTATACTTGGGATTGTCGATCTTGACATCACCCGCCGTCACGATCAAAATCGGTCCGGACTCCGTCATAAAAGAAAGCGTTTTGGCGATCCTACATTCCTCGCATCCCAGCGCCTGTGCCGCCAAGGCGACCGTCGCGCTGGATACATCAAACTCTATGATACGATCTGAAAATCCTTGCGTTGCAAAATATCCCCGTACCTTTTCAATGGACATGATTGCCTCCAAAATTCACTTTGAATGTACTGCGATCAAAATCGATCAACCCGTCTTTTTTCATGCGCGACAACTCCGCCGACATGGCCGACCGATCCACCGACAGATAATCTGCCAACTCCTGCCGATCAAACGGAATGGTAAAAATACGAGTCCCCGCCAAATTTGCCTGCTCACTGAGGTAGGATAAGAGTTTCTCCCTTGTCGTACGGCAGGACAAATGCTCAATTTTTCTGGTCAACCCCATGTTCTTATTAGCCAAAACCGTCAATAAATTTTCAATCAAATGCCGATGACAGGAGCATACTTTTGCACAAGGACTGGATATGCGCCATCCGGCTAAAAAAACCACTACCGTTTTCTCGCCGGCCACATACCCGATCTCGGACGGCATATTGCCATGGAACACGGCACTCTCACCAAAGACCATTCCCGATCGATACACTTCTAATATATTACGGACCCCGCGATAGTCGTCCCGCACCATCCATACCGTTCCCGACACCACCACACCAAGAGCTGAAGGCATCGCTCCCGGTTTCATAATATACTCATCCGCATCATATTCCCGACTCGTCGCCTGCAGACATCCCAACATATGCTCGATGTTATCCGTACCGGCAAACAAGTCAAAATCCTGTAATTGATGTGCTAAATTCATAATTCTTCCTCATTTGTTGTATTTCCAACATATTTTACCTCATTTCTCGGTTATAATCAAGATGTAATTAAAAATAATTTTCGGAGGTATTCTCATGGAATTCTACATTTGTAAACATTGCGGCAATATCACTACTTTTATTGAAAACAAGGGCGTTCCCGTCGTTTGCTGCGGAGAGAAAATGCATAAGATCGAGTCGGGCACTGTAGATGCCGCCATTGAAAAACACGTACCCGTTTTTCAGGTGCAGGACAATACCGTCACGGTCAATGTCGGTAGCGTGACCCATCCTATGACAACCGAGCATCTGATCAACTGGGTGGCACTGGAGACCGAACAGGGTACGCAGATCAAGCACCTCAAGGCCGATAGCGAACCTACCGTTACCTTCGCTTTAGCCAAGGATGATACGGTTAAAAAGGTTTACGCCTATTGCAATCTCCACGGCCTGTGGTCGGCAAAATAACGAACAAGACGGAGGATCATTCCTCCGTCTTTTCTTTTACGATTTGCCAAGCCTCACATAGCCGCTCCAACCCCCACGCCGCATTGGCCAGCGATGTAGAAGGAAGCACCACACATTCGGGATAACCCGTCATGTGTTTTCGGTATAATTTAGCGGCCGTTGCCCCATTGACAAATACCGCCCGAATATCAGCAGTTGCAAAAATTTCCGATAGATCATTAGGCCGGGCATCCCGTATGCTGGCATCGCTCGATCCAGTAATCTCACAATCGGCAATTACATCCCATGCCGCAATATGGTGATTCAGCAAAAAGGCCCGCTTCTCCTCCACCGTCTGTGGCACCGGCTCTCCCCATAACGAAGCCAACACCCGCCAGTACCGATTTTGCGGATGCCCGTAAAAGAAACCCGTTTCTCTCGATTTCACCGACGGAAAAGATCCTAAGATCAATACCCGAGACCGCTCATCATACAACGGCGGTATTGTGTGTTGCAAGCGCATACTCTCACCTCACCCATAAGTATACTGCAAAAAATTTAATTTTTCTATTCACAGACGAAAAAAATGTGGTATAATGAAGAAAAAACGAAAGGAATCTTCCATTATGCTTCTGACATCCAAAGAAAAAGCTTTTGAACTGCGCCAGAACCTGAAAGGCGGCGAAGGCAATACCGTCCTCGAAGGCTTCAAACCCGTCCAAGGCCTGCCCACCCATTACCGTATGTATGCCGAAATGGTGCTCAATCCCGGTTGCTCGGTCGGCAAACACACCCATAACGGTGAAAGCGAGATCTATTACGTTCTTGAGGGTAGCGGCGAACTCAACGATAACGGCGTTATCCGCACCATCACCAAAGGCGACTGCGCCATGTGCTATGACGGCGAATTCCATGCCGTTAAAAACAATACCGGCCAGGTGCTTCGCATCTTAGCCACCATCGTCACCAACAAATAAGCAAAGAGGGACTCAATCGAGTCCCTTTTTTAATTTGGCTCTGCGCTCCTTCCAATCCGGCAAACAAGAAGCTACCAAGGCATAAAATCTCCTGTTGTGTCCTCGCTCCAGCAGGTGGCACAATTCATGCACGATCACATATTCCAAACATTCCTCGGGGTAAGCACCCAGATAGGAACTCAGCCATATCCGCTTATCTTTGACATTACAACTCCCCCAACGGGTCTTCATCTTGCGGATTCGCCGCTCCTTGGTCTGCACGCCGAGAAAAGACTCCCATCGGTCAAAATAGGCATCCATCAACGCCCGAACCCGCGCAGCGTCCGGCCGGATCACCGATTGACACTTCTGTTGTTCAATCCAATTCGCCTTGGAATTGACAAAGGCATCTATGATCGTACGACTGACTCCATACGGTGCCGTCACAAGGATCTGTCCGTCACGCACCCGAATGTAGATATGTTTAATTGCCTTTCGTATCAGCTGATATTCCATATGTCCTCATAAAAAGTCCTGTGCCGTTTTGGCACAGGACTCCGTGTTTATTAGTACATGCCGCCCATGCCGGGGTCTGCCGGCGCGGGAGCCACAGGCTCTTTAATGTCAGCCACCAAGGACTCGGTGGTCAGCACCATAGAAGCCACGCTCGACGCATTCTGCAGCGCACTTCTGGTAACCTTAGCCGGATCAATGATACCCGCCTCGAACATATCCACAAAGGTCTCGGTGTAGGCATCGTACCCGTAATTCTTCTTATCCGCCGTCAAAATCTTGTCGGCAATAACCGCACCCTCAATACCGGCATTGTCAGCAATCTGATAGATGGGAGCCTTCAAGGTATTGAGTACGATAGCCGCACCCGTCTTTTCATCGCCATCGCATGCCGCAATGACCGCCTCAACAGCAGGGATTGCCTGCAACAGCGCCACGCCGCCGCCGGCCACAATGCCTTCTTCCACAGCTGCACGGGTAGCCGCCAGCGCATCTTCAATACGCAGTTTCTTTTCTTTCATCTCGGTCTCGGTAGCCGCGCCAACCTTGATAACAGCAACACCGCCCGACAACTTAGCCAAACGCTCCTGCAGTTTCTCTCTGTCAAAATCCGAGGTGGTGTTTTCAATAGCCACCTTGATCTGGGCTACACGATCAGCAATCGCCTGACCGTCACCGGCACCGTCCACGATGATGGTGTTCTCCTTGCCCACCTTGACCTGACGGGCACGACCCAGCATATCCACCGTAGCCGATTTCAGATCATAACCGAGTTCCTCGCTGATCACAGCGCCGCCGGTCAAAATCGCAATATCCTGCAGCATCTCTTTGCGGCGATCACCAAAACCGGGCGCCTTAACGGCAACACAGGTGAAGGTGCCGCGCAATTTGTTTACAATCAGAGTAGCCAGCGCCTCGCCCTCAATATCCTCAGCAATAATGACGAGCTTGCGGCCCATCTGCACCACCTGTTCCAACAGCGGCAGAATCTCCTGAATGTTGGAGATCTTCTTATCGGTGATCAGCAAGAGAGCATCGTCGATCACCGCTTCCATCTTCTCGGAGTCGGTAGCCATGTAGGGCGAAAGATAACCGCGGTCAAACTGCATACCCTCAACCACTTCGCTGTAGGTTTCGGCCGTTTTGCTCTCCTCAACCGTGATAACACCGTTAGAAGTAACTTTGGCCATCGCCTCGCTGATCAGATCGCCGATCATCTCATCACCGGCCGAAATGGTGGCAACATGGGCAATATCCGTATCGCAGGAAACGGCAACCGAATTGGCTTTAATGGCATCGACTGCGGCATTGACCGCCTTCTGAATACCTTTTTTCACAACCATCGGATTGGCACCGCTGGAAATGTTCTTAAGTCCCTCACGGATCATAACCTGAGCCAGTAAGGTAGCGGTCGTGGTACCGTCGCCGGCCACGTCATTGGTCTTGGTGGCCACTTCTTTTACCAACTGAGCGCCCATGTTCTCAAAGGCATCTTCCAGTTCAATTTCCTTGGCAATGGTCACTCCGTCATTGGTAATGAGGGGGGCGCCGTATTTCTTGTCAAGAACCACGTTACGGCCCTTAGGACCCATGGTGATCTTAACGGTGTTTGCCAATTTATCCACACCGGCCTGCAGAGCCTTGCGTGCTTCTTCTCCATAAATAATTTGCTTTGCCATTGATCGTGTCCTCCTTATTCAACCACGGCGAGAATATCGCCCTGTCTGACAATGATATATTCTTCCCCGTCGAGTTTAACCTCTGTGCCGGAATACTTGCTGGTAATGACCTTCTGACCAACCTTTACGGTCATCTCCACCATATTCCCGTCCACCATGCCGCCGGGGCCTACTTCAATAATTTCCGCCACTTGGGGCTTCTCCTTGGCCGATGCCGTAAGAATGATGCCGCTCTTGGTGGTCTCCTCGGCTTCTACCATCTTCACCACAACTCGGTCCAGTAACGGTTTGAGTTTCATAATTTTTCCTCCTATTATGAAAAATAATAACAAAATCGGTAGGTTAGCACTCAAGTAAACTTAGTGCTAAAACCTACCAATGTTATAGCAAATATTTGGTATTTTGTCAAGGATATTCAACCAATTTTCACAAAGAATTTTTCAGTCAATCCTTGCGAGTGCTAAGCGGCAAAACCACCTTCAAGGCATGAGGCAACAACTCGATCTCAGCCTTGCTCGTCATCTCTACTTCCCCATCATAAGAAATAGCGAAGGGGCGGTCGGAACAAATGGTCATTCTTTTACCCCGTACTTTGGAAATCAGATGAGAAAGCGGCTCATGATTGCCGGCCTTATATTTTCCCACAAAACCGGTAATCTTTAATCTGGACATGTTTTTCACCGCCAAACAATCCATCAACCCATCATCGATTACGGCTTGCGGTGCGGCTAAAAATCCGCCGCCGTATACCCGGCCGTTTGCGGCTACTGCTAAGAGAGATTTTCCCTCATATAACAGCGCATCGTCCACGGTAACGGTCATATTGTTGCCCAATTTCTGAATAAAGGTATAAAACAAGGCTATGTAATAGGCCGGATTGCCGGTAAACCATTTCTTGAATTTGGCAACATTTCCGGCAACCATCGCATCAAATCCGCAATTGATGATATTCATGGAGATCCGTTCGCCGCATTTGAGCAGATCGATCGCCTGCGCCCGCCCGTTTACCATCGCCTCAATATCGGTAAAGTCATAGTTGGGAAAGGACTTCACAAAATCGTTACCCGTTCCGTTGGGGATAGGCGCAATCTCCACATTTGATGCCTGATAGCAACCCGTCACCGCCTCATGCAACGTTCCGTCCCCGCCGATGCAATAAACACGGGTCGGTTCACCTGTGCCCGCCGCCTGCGCCGCCAGTTCGGTGGCATGGTCGGGATATTCAGTTAGATGAATCTCATACGCATCCTGCCGATCGGAAAAAACACGATGAATGGTCTGAATGATCTCATCCGCATTCCGTCTCTTACCGGCTACCGGATTAATAATAAAATAATGTCTCATTTTACGTCCTTATAAATAGACGGGCCGGAAAGGGCTCCGGCCCGAAATTTATTTCAGAATGATCGTATCGCCGATCTGACTCGCCTGCCGTTTGTCCCGATCTCGCAACACCTCAGGTTCTCCTTCACCCTTGGCCGCTTCCTCGGTAATCACAACGCGGTAGATCTCGTCATCCCCCGGAATTTCGTACATGAGTTTCCCCATAATACGCTCCATAATGCCACGCAATCCACGGGCACCGGTATTACGCTCAGCCGCCTTGGCGGCAATGGCGCGCAACGCCCCGTCGGTGAATTCTAATTCTACACCATCTAAGGCCAACAATTCCTTGTATTGCTTAGTCAACGCATTCTTCGGCTCAGACAAGATCCGTACAAAAGCATCCTCGTCTAACGCATCCAACGCCACAATAACCGGCATACGTCCAACCAATTCGGGAATCAGTCCAAACTTGACCAGATCATGAGGCTCCGCCAGTTTCAAATACCCTTCCTTGATCTTCTCCTTGCGGGAACGCACATCCGCGCCAAATCCCAAAGATACCTTCTCCGTACGCTTCTCAATAACCTTATCCAACCCATCAAACGCACCGCCGCAAATAAAAAGAATATTGCGCGTGTCAATCTGGATCAGATCCTGATGCGGATGCTTGCGCCCACCCTGTGGCGGCACACTGGCAACCGTACCCTCTAAGATCTTGAGTAACGCCTGTTGCACACCCTCACCCGATACATCGCGGGTAATGGAGGGGTTTTCACTCTTTCGGGCAATCTTGTCGATCTCGTCGATATAAATGATGCCGTTTTGCGCCAAACTGATGTCAAAATCTGCCGCCTGAATCAGGCGAAGCAGGATGTTTTCCACATCCTCACCCACATAACCGGCCTCGGTCAACGTCGTCGCATCGGCAATGGCAAACGGAACACCCAGCGCCTTGGCCAAGGTTTCCGCAAGCAGCGTCTTGCCGCAACCGGTTGGTCCAAGGAACAGTACATTGCTCTTTTGCAACTGTACGTCGGGGTCATTCTGAATACCAATGATTCTTTTGTAATGATTATAAACGGCTACCGCCAGCGCGATCTTGGCATCGTCCTGCCCGATCACGTGCTCATCCAATAACGCCTTGAGCGCCTTGGGCTTGAGCAATTTGATCTCCTGCGATGAGCCCGTTGTCGGTAACGGCTTATCCAGAATCTGCATGCACAATTCTACGCACTCATCGCAAATATAGGCATCATTCATGCCGGCGATCAGCTTATCCGCCTGCTCCCTCGGCTTGCCGCAAAAGGAACAGAAGGCCCCGTCCCCGTAGTTGTTGTTTGCCATGAACTACCCTCTTTATCTCTTTTCAATAACCTTGTCGATCAGGCCATACTCCAAGGCTTCCTTGGCCGACATGAAATTGTCACGCTCAGTATCCCGCTCGATCTCCGAGAGCGGACGTCCGGTATTGGCCGCCAAGATCGTGTTCAACTTCTCACGGGTCTTGCGAATATGGTCGGCATGAATAATGATATCCGATGCCTGCCCTTGCGCCCCACCTAACGGCTGATGAATCATGATCTCACTGTTGGGCAACGCCAAGCGCTTACCCTTCGCACCCGCAGACAGCAGGAACGCACCCATGGAAGCCGCCATACCCACACAAATGGTGGATACGTCACACTTAATGTAATTCATCGTATCATAAATGGCCATGCCGGCAGAAACCGAGCCGCCCGGACTGTTAATGTAGAAGCAAATATCCTTTTCGTTATCCTGCGCTTCCAGATACAAAAGCTGGGCTACCACCAACGATGCCGTTGTGTCATTGACCTGATCCGACAGGAAAATGATGCGATCATTGAGCAATCGCGAATAGATGTCGTACGAACGCTCCCCACGATTGGTCTGCTCAACCACCATCGGCACCAAACTCATAAATTCATTCATTCTGCCTGCACTCCTTTACTCAACGTTAACTATTATACTCGCATTTGCCGAGATTATTATTCCTCGGTCTTCTCTTCGGCCTTCTTTGTTGTCTTTTTCGCCGTAGTCTTCTTGGGTGCCGCTTTCTTTTCCTTCTTCACGGTAACCTTGGCATTGGCAACCACAAATTTCAAAGCCTTGTCAACCGCAATATCCTGCGTCATCTGCTCAGCAGGCAGGAAAGCCTTCACCTGATCCAGTTCAATGCCGTACTGCTCGGATACACGCTTGTACTCAGCTTCCAGCTCCTCTTCCGAAACCACAACGCTCTCAGCCTTAACGATCTCTTCCAGAGCCAAACGGGCACGAACCGTCTTGTCGGCACGATCCTTGAAGGAAGCACGGAAGTCTTCCATCTTCATGCCGGTATATTTCAGATAGGTCTGAATATCCAAGCCCTGCTGACGCATGTTCTGATCATACTCGTTGATCATGGTATCGATCTGCTGCTCTACCATGGCATCGGGCACTTCCGCCGTCATACCTTCGACGATCTTTTCCATAATGGCCTGCTCAACCGCACGGTCAGCCTGCGCATCCATGTACTCGGTCATCTTCTTCTTCATGTCAGCCTTGTAATCGGCCAGCGTGTCAAACTCGCTGACATCCTTGGCAAATTCATCATCCAGCTCAGGCAACTCTTCAAACTTGATCTCATGGATCACGCACTTAAACTCGGCAGCCTTGCCGGCCAAAGACTTCTCATGATACTCCTCGGGGAATGTCACGCTGACAACAACATCTTCATCGATATTCTTGCCAACCAACTGCTCCTCAAAACCGGGGATAAAGGAACCGGAACCCAGTACCAGGCTATGATTCTCCGCCTTGCCGCCGTCAAAAGCAACGCCGTCAACCGAACCGTCAAAGTCCAGCACCACGGTATCGCCCATCTGAGCCGCACGGTCGGTCACGTCAACGGTGCGGGCATGCGCCTTGCGTACATGCTCGAGTTCCTGCTCGATCTGAGCATCCTCAACCTTAACTTCCATCTTCTCAGCCTCAATGCCCTTGTACTCGCCCAGAGTCACTTCCGGACGAACGGGAACCTTGGCCACCAGAACATAGCCCTTGTCGTCAACGCTCTTGATGTCGATCTCACCGGGAGCCACAACATCCAATCCGGCCTCTTCGACAGCCTTGTCGTAGGCTTCACCATAGGTCTTATTGATAGCCTTCTCATAGAACATGCCCTTGCCGTACATCTTCTCTACGATGTTGCGGGGAGCTTTGCCCTTACGGAAGCCCTTAATGGCAATATTGGGAGCCGCCTCGGCATAGGCCTCGTCTACCGCCTTGGTAAACGCTTTGCCGGTAACGGCAATTTCCAGCTCGACTACACTCTTTTCCAGTTTCTTTACGCTGTTGATCTTCATGAGTTATTTCCTCCGAAATTTTCTTTAATCAATTGTACATTTTAACATAGTTGGAAAATAAATTCAATATAAAATTATGAATTATTCTTCCAAAAAGTCCTTTAATCGCTTACTGCGCGACGGATGTCTGAGTTTACGCAACGCTTTCGCCTCGATCTGACGGATACGCTCACGGGTAACGTTGAAATCCCGTCCCACTTCCTCCAGTGTGCGCATACGCCCGTCTTCCAAACCAAAACGCATCTTGAGTACCTTCGCCTCACGCTCAGTCAAGGTCTTGAGCACGTCTTCCAGCTCCTCCTTGAGCATCACTTGAGAAGCCGCATCCGACGGCGCCGTAATATCTTCATCGGGGATAAAGTCACCCAAATGACTGTCTACCACCTCACCGATCGGCGTTTCCAGAGGAATCGGTTCCTGGGCAATTTTGAGCACTTCCCGAATCTTTTCAACACTCATGCCCATCTCCTGTGCCACCTCTTCGGGCTTGGGCTGACGGCCCAACTCCTGCAGCAACTGGCGCTCCACACGCATGACTTTGTTAATGGTTTCTACCATGTGTACGGGAATACGAATGGTGCGGGCCTGATCGGCAATGGCACGGGTGATCGCCTGACGGATCCACCATGTCGCATAGGTCGAGAACTTGTAGCCCTTGGAATAGTCAAACTTCTCAACCGCCTTGCTCAGCCCCATATTACCCTCTTGAATCAAGTCCAAGAACATCATGCCGCGTCCCGCATACCGCTTGGCAATGCTGACAACAAGGCGCAGGTTGGCCTCGGACAACTTGGCGCGAGCCTCCTCATCCCCTTCTGCCATGCGCTTAGCCAACGCCTGTTCTTCCTCATTGGAAAGAAGCGGCACACGCCCGATCTCTTTGAGATAAATCTTGACCGGATCATCTACCGAGATCCCTTCATTGGAAAGTACTTCTTCAAGATTGTTGCTCTTGAGGATCTCACTGTTATCCTCTTCCTCTTCCAACAACTCTTCATCGGGAATCTCATCAAAGGTCTTGTCCACGATCTCAATCTGCATACTCTCTAAGGATTCCACGATCTTCTCAAATTGATCCTGCGTCAACTGAATCTCGCCAAAAGCTTCGTGAATTTCCTTCTGAGAAAGCATGCCCTTGGCACGACCTTCTTCAATCAGATTTTTTAAGATTTGTTTTTTGTCCGGCTTTTCACCGTTTACACCGCTGTTGATTACTTCTTCATTCGGCATAACGATTACTCCTTTCTTTTTTGACCCTTTTTATTTAACTCTAAAAATCGGCGTATCGTCTCCGGATCTTCTCCGGTCATATCGCCGCCCGTTGTCTGTAATACCCGCGCGTAATCACACGCCTGCCTAAGCTCATTATCGGCAGCTACTGCCATTACCGTGTACTGCGTCAGCCTTGCCACCTCCTCGGTGGTTAAATGCCCCGCCAACGTCGTAATCGAAACCGTTCCCTCTTCCTCAATCTGTTGCCGCATCAAGCGGAAAATATTGCGGTTAAAGGCCGTAACAAAATGCTCCTCGGTAATGGGCGGATCTAACTTCTTATAATAATCGGGATGTTTAAGCAGTACCGCAATCAACCCTTCCTCGGCTCTTGCCGCCTTAAGATTGACGCTCTTTTCAGGGTTAATGCGATCCCGCACCCCCGCCATCTTGTCCATTTCTTCCCGCATCTGTTTCTTCTTGGCCGCCGCTTCCCGATTCTCGGAAATATGCTTGATCTCAGCACGAATGAATTCGGCTGAAATCTCGGTCTCCTGCGCCACACGGGAAATATACACCTCCCGCTCCACAGGACTGCGTACGCCCGCCAGAATCGACGATGCCTTTTTTAAATACTCACTCTTATCTTCCGGAATGGAAAAATCAAAATTCCTCCGCTCCTTGGCCAATAGGTAGGAAATCTGACTGCCCGATCCATCCAGCAACCGCGCAAACTTCTGCGCACCGTATTTCTGAATGTATTCATCCGGATCCTTGGCGCCCGTTACCGTTAGGATACGCACCTTAATGCCCGTCTCCTCAAAATAACGGATGGCCTTATTCATGGCCGTCTGTCCGGCTTCATCCGAGTCTAAGCAAAGAATGATCTCCTTGGCATACCGTGCCGCCAACCGTGCGTGCTCAGCAGTTACCGCCGTACCTAAGGGAGCCACGGCAAAGGGAAATCCCGCCTGATGCAGGCTGATAACGTCCATATACCCCTCACACAACAGCAAGCGCTCACCGGGGGCATTTTTCGCATAATTTAAGGCAAACAATACCTGACTCTTCTTAAATACCGGCGTATCGGGCGAGTTTAAGTATTTCGCTCCGCCGCCGCTTTCTAAAATACGCCCGCCAAAGGCAATGACGTTTCCCGTCGTGTCAATAATGGGAAAGATCACACGGTTACGGAATCGGACGTAATATCCGCCCGTTTTCCCGCGTAAAGCCAACCCCGCCGTTTCCATCTGCTCCTTGGTAAATCCCTTGGCTGTCAGATGACGAATCATATCATCCCAACTGTCGGGCGCATAGCCCAGCCCGAATCGGGTAATGGTCGATGGCGTCAGTTTTCGCGCGGCAAAGTATTCCATACCTTTTTTGCCGATCTCGCTTTTCAGATTCCGGTGGAAGTGCCGAGCCGCCTCTTTGTTGATGGCCAGCGTCACCGCCCGACGTTGACGGTACTCGCCCGCCCCTTCCCGTTCGGGCACCTGCATCCCGTAGCGGTCAGCCAAAAAATGAACCGCATCCATGTAATCCAACTTCTCAATGTTGCGGATAAAAGTGATCACATCTCCGCCGTTCCCGCAACCAAAACAGTAATAGGATTGCGAATCCACATACACCGTAAAGGAACCCGTCTTTTCACTATGGAACGGGCAAAGCCCCACAAAACGGTTACCGGCACGGCGCAACGTCACATATTGCGACACGACATCTTCAATCGTGGCGCGGCTTTTCAGTTGTTCAATAAACAGATCAAAATCCGCTCGTGCCATATTCGTTCCTTTCTTTTATTTCATCCAGAAGGTAGGCAAATACAGTTCGCTGTACTTACTCACCGCATAGTTGTCCGTCATTCCCGAAATATAATCACAGGCGGCACGGGGTACCCCCTCCCGCTCAATGATCAATTGATATTCTTCCGGCATCTGTTCGGGATGCTCGGCAAAATGCCGATATAAACTCTTGACAATCTCTTCCGCTTTACACTCCTCGGTCTTCGCCGCCGACGAGATATAGACATTATCAAACATAAACCGCAATAATGCGGCATGAGCATTTTTGACCGTTTTCTCCATTTCTATACGGTCACGCCCTCGGCTCTCCTCAACCACCGCCCGAATCATGGTATTCAGGCGCTGTCGGGAATTGCCGCCTAAGATCTCCGCAATCTCAAAGGGCACGTCGCCGTTTTCCAGCACACCGCCGCGAATGGCATCGTCAATATCGTGATTGGCATAGGCGATCTTGTCGGCATATCGCACGATCTGCCCCTCTAAGGTCTGCGCCCACACATCACCCGAATGATGCCCGATCGCATCAATCGTCTGCTTTGTAAGATTGAGCCCTCGCCCCATCTTCTCCAAGCGGGTCACCACCCGCACACTCTGCTCATAATGATAAAAGCCAAACGGACAAACATCCGCCAACGCTCGCTCTCCCGCATGGCCAAAGGGAGTGTGCCCCAAGTCATGCCCCAAAGCCGCCGCCTCCGCCAGATCTTCATTCAGGCTGAGTGCGCGCGCCATCGAACGGGCGATCTGCGCCACCTCTAAGGTGTGCGTCAAGCGTGTACGGTAATGATCCCCCTCGGGCGATAAAAAGACCTGAGTTTTGCGTTTTAACCGTCGAAAGGAGTTACAGTGCAGGATGCGGTCACGGTCACGCTGAAAGGCCGTACGCATATCACATTCGTCGTCCGCATGCTCTCTTGTCGCATCACCGGAAAAAGCGGCAAAGGGTGCCAAATATTCCTTTTCTCTTTGTTCCAGCATCTCACGAACCGTCATTGCCTCACTCCCTTTCTATATAGTAATACGCACAAAAACCCAAAAACCCTTTTTTTATTTCAAAAAACCGATAAATTTTTCTCCACTCTCTATGCAGGTCGCCACTCCGGCGCTTATCTCCTGCACACAAGCCGTCAATGCCGGAACCATATCAGGTGCACAGGATACGGTAAAGGACACGTCCGCCCCAAACTGCGCATCGGAAATCGTGCCCCCTCTTGCCGTCAGGGCCGCACAGAGCCGATCATAGGTCGCATACGGACATTCAACGGTTAACAATTTACACATCCGCATCTCTAAAATACCGGCCGCATCCACCGCAATCTTAGCCGCCTTGGCATAGGCGCGGGTGAGCCCCCCTGCCCCCAGCAGAATCCCGCCGAAATAACGGGTGGCTACTACGCAAATGTCAGTCAATTCCTCACGGCGTAACACGCCAAGCATGGGCTGACCGCCCGTACCCGAAGGCTCGCCCGCATCCGAATAGCGCATGGTGTTGTCTTTGCGCAGAATATAGGCGTATACGTGATGCCGCGCCTGCGGATGTTGCGCCTTGATCTCATTGATAAAGGCAATCGCTTCCTCTTCGGTCGTCACCGGCCGCAAGGATCCGATAAATTTTGATTTTTTCTCAATAAAGAAATCTTCCGCCGCCTTGGCCGCCGTCAAATAATTCATGCCTTAAGCAACTCCAAGAGAACTTCCACCATCTTCTCCAATGAGCGCACCGGAATAAATTCATGGATGCTGTGGAAGTTGGCACCGCCCGTACTCAGATTCGGACAAGGCAAACCCTCATAGGACAGCCGAGCCCCGTCGGTACCACCGCGAATGGCAATGATTTGCGGATCAACCCCAACCGCCAGCATGGCCGCCTTGGCGTTGTCGATCAATTCCATGTGAGGCAGGATCATTTCTTTCATATTGTAATAACTGTCTTTCATGTCCAGTGCAAAAGAGCATTCGCCCCACACACCGTTTAAGTAGTCTACCAGATTGGTCACAAACTGCTTGCGGGCTTCAAAATTCTCACGGTCATGATCCCGAATGATCATGTGCACCACCGCCTGCGATTCGTCGCCCTCAATCCCATTCACATGGTAGAAGCCTTCATACCCCTCGGTGTGAGATGGGGTTTCATGAGCCGGCAACATCGAGATAAATTGGTTAGCCATCAATACTGCATTTTTCATTTTGTTCTTGGCCGAACCGGGGTGAATATTCACGCCGTGCACCGTCAGCTTTACACCGGCGCCGTTGAAGTTCTCATACTCGATTTCGCCCAGTTCTCCGCCGTCCACCGTATAGGCTACCTTGGCGGGAAAAAGCGAAAAATCAAAGTGATCGGCGCCCCGTCCGATCTCCTCATCAAAAATAATGCAAACGGCTACCCCGCGGTGCTTGACCTCGGGATGCGCCACCAAATATTCAATCGCCGCAAAGATCTCAGCCACGCCCGCTTTATCATCAGCCCCCAGCAAGGTACTGCCGTCGGTCACGATCAGATCCTGTCCGACATAGCGAGCCAGATTGGGGAATTCCTTTTCCCGAATGGTCGCCCCGTGCCCCAATTCGATATCGCCGCCGTTATAGGTAACGATGCGGGGACGAACATCCTTACCCGACACATCGGGCGAGGTATCCATGTGTGCAATTAGCCCTAAATCGGGCAAATTGCCCCCGTTTGAGGGCGGTAAATAGCCATAAACGTAGCCAAAATCGTCCATTTTTGCGTTTTTTAGCCCCATTTTTTGCAGGTTTTGAGCCAAAAAAGCGCCCAAAATCTTCTGTTTTTCGGTAGAAGGAACGCTTTCTGAGTTCTCATCCGACCGGGTATCGTATGCCACAAAGGACAAAAAATGATCCAATACGCTCATACCGTTCTCCTTATAAAACAATCAGATCTTTTCGGCTTTGGGTGAGGTTGAGGCAACCGTCCTCGGTGACATACACCATATCCTCAATGCGCACACCGAACTTGTTTTCCAGATAGATGCCGGGCTCAACCGTCATGATCGTGCCCGCTTTGAGCACCGTTTCGCAACGGGTATTAAAGGCCGGATTCTCATGAATTTCAATACCTACGCTGTGCCCAAGTCCGTGACCGAAGCACCCCTCATAACCGGCATGATAAATGATATCGCGGGCTACCTTGTCCACGTCCTTGCAGACCATGCCCGAACGAATGACATCCAGCGCCGCCTGCTGAGCCTTAAGCACCGTTTCATACACCTGCTTTTGCTCCTCGCTCACCTGTCCGACAGCCACGGTACGGGTCATGTCCGAACGGTATCCCTCAACCACGGCGCCAAAGTCCATGGTTAGAAAATCGCCGGAATCAATCAATTTATAGGTGGGCACGCCGTGAGGCAGGGACGAATTTTTGCCCGAAACCACGATAAAATCAAAGGAAACGCCCTCACTGCCGAGTTTGCGCATGAAAAATTCCATATCCAGCATGATGTCTTTTTCGCTGCGCCCGACCTGAATACGGTCAAGAATATAGGTAAAGGTATCGTCGGTCAATTTCTGCGCCTTTTGAATGAGCGCTAACTCCTCATGGGTCTTGACCGCGCGCATCTCTTCAATGAGTTTATCCATTTTGTCATCCTGCAACACTTCAACATCGGCAAAGGCATCCATATAGCCTTTCATGGCCGAAACCGAGGCAGAGTAGGTTTCGATATACAACGCCTTTACACCGTGTTTGGTCAAAAGATCGCGAATCTCGTCATTGGTGCGGTTGGAAAGCAAGACCTCACAAGAGGTAACCACACTTTTTGCCTTCTCCACATAGCGGAAGTCGATCAAAAAGTAGGCTTGATCTTTGGTTACCAGCACCGAACCGGCGCTTGACTCAAAACAGGTGAGATAAAAACGGTTAGCCCCCGAAGTAACCAGTAAAGCCTCACTACTTTGCAGGTTATTTTGTATGGTTTCAATTCTTTTCTCAATCATGATCATAACTCCTTTAAGATTTGACACAGATAGTTGAAGGTACGAGAGGTAGAAGAAATGCTCAGGCGTTCGCGGGAGGTATGAATTTCTTCGATAGTCGGCCCAAAAGACACGGCATCCAGCCCCTCCATCTTCTCACAAAACAGACCGCATTCCAATCCGGCATGGATGGTTAGTACCTGCGGATCCTCTCCATACATATCACGGTAGACCTTCACCATGGTATCTTGAAGCGGAGACTGCTTGCGATATTCCCAAGCCGGGTATTCACTCCCCTTTTGAGCATTTCCGCCGCAATCTTCAGCCAAGGCCATGACCGTATCACACAGCGCATCGCGCTTGGCATTGATGCCGCTTCGTACCGAAAAGCGCCCTTGCACCTTCCCATCATTCATAGATAGGATTCCGAGATTCAATGAAGTTTCAACCAGCCCCTCCATGTCGGCACTCATGGCCGCTACGCCGCAAGGGACGGTAGATAAGAAACGAATGACTTCCTCAGCCCGATATCCGTTTTGACAGGTAACCTCTTTAACGGTGATATCAAAATCGGGGTCGTTTACATTGCAATTTTCTTTAACAAATTGCCGAGCGGCAGATACGACATCAGCCTCGGTGACGATCACGGCACGGCAGGATCGGGTGATGGCGTTATCTTTGGTACCACCCTCGATCTCGCAAAGGGTAAGGTTTCCTAACACTTGCAGGAATTTGCCCATCATATTATTGGCGTTATACCGACCCGTACCGATCTCAACACCCGAATGACCGCCTCGCAGACCGCACACATCAACGGCATAGCCTTTGCCCTTTCCGCTTTGTTCCTCAAGCGGGAAAGACACATCGACGCGGGCGCCGCCGGCGCAGCCGACGGTGAGGACACCCTCTTCTTCCGAGTCGATATTGAGTAATAGACGGCCGCGGATCTCAGAACAATCCAATCCGACAGCGCCATCCATACCCGTTTCTTCATCGGTGGTAAACAGGGCTTCGATGGCGGGGGCGGGCAATTCCTTATCCTCTAACACGGATAAGGCCATGGCAACGGCAATACCGTCGTCGCCGCCTAAGGTCGTTTGTTTGGCAGTAATCCAATCGCCCTCGACCTGCAGGCGCAGACCGTCTTTCATAAAGTCCAGATCACAGTCGGCATCCTTTTCGCAGACCATATCCAGATGCCCTTGAATGATAACCGTAGGGTGATCCTCATACCCCTTTGCGGCGGGTTTGCGGATGAGGACATTGTTCCATTCATCCTGTGTTACTTCCAGACCCAACTGCGTGGCAATTCCCACACAATAGTCGCTGATGGCTTTGGTGTTACCCGAACCGTGCGGAATGGCACAGAGCTGTTCAAAATAATAAAAAACGCGATTAGGCTTGAGATGTTCTAACATACAATTCTCCTTTATTGCAACCACAACAGGTCATTGGTTGCGGCAACCGATTCCATCCCGTAGACCATCAGAACATCGGTATACCCTTCCTGTGCGGCAAAATCGGAAACGGCGATGCGGCGGAAATGCCGCAGGTCGATCATATCGATTTGCGCATAATGTTCGGCCAAAAACGGAACCAGGGTTTGGGCAAAGGAATCTTTCACCACAAGCAGTTTTCCCTCACCTTGCGGATTGGTCAGCCGTACACGCCCGTGATTGCCATCCAAAAAGACGGTATACATATCCATGGTATGGAGTGCCTCACGGAAAAATACGCTTGTATATTCCTGCGGCGGGACAGCATCGTCGGCAATCGTAACGGTAATGGGAGTTTTACTATGCCACAGTTCCATGGTATCGGGCTGAATATGCCACAACCCCGCTTTGGCGTAGGACGTACCGTAAAACCCGTTTACCGTTTCTTTTTCAAAACGCGATGCGGGAAACGGGGTAAATCCGAGAACATCCGCGCAATCGAGGTAGGCCTGATAGGCGCCTGCCGTTGTCCAATGGTGGTCGGTTCGATAAAAGTGCTCGACCGAGAGATTGGGCTGAATCACTTGTAATTTTTGACTCATATAAGACAAGATCTCCCCATCCCGATAGGGGCTATGGAGCGTGGGCAACCCATTCGGCTCCAGCGAACCGGCCGAGGGAATAATAAGAACATTCACATTTGTTTTGCTCTTCTTGGCAAATTCGGTAATAGCGGCACAATTGCGATCGATCTGCGCATAGTCAAAAGCAATAGGAGCGGTATACAGCCTTTGATTCTTACCGACATAGATACCGCTTTGTCCGTTACGACCCGTCAACCACTCGACACCGGCATGAAGACCGACCCATGAGCTTCGAGCGGGAAAGTGATCGGATAGATAGGTTTCGGCGTTCTTGCCGAAATCACCCGAAAAGAGGGTATCGGATGTAAGGGCGGGCGTTCCCGATAAGGGACGGCGCTCCAGTTCCGAGATCTCCGCCTTGGGCAGCACGACAAACAGAACGGCAAACACGCCGATAAAGGCAACAAACAGAAGGATAAATGCCCAATTGGTAAATCGTTCATTCTTCATGGTGTCACCTCAGAATTGATAATACAAAAAAGGATTATAACTTTGACTGACCAAGGCAGCGGTGCACAAGATCAGCCCCAACAGTACGCCGATGATCTCAACGGCGAAGCCGAACGGTTTTCCTGACAGTTTGGCATGGATCCGCTTCCCGATAGGAGTAGCCGCCACAATCGCCATGAGCATTAAGGGCAGGTAGGAAAGTACGGTATATAGGCTCTCCCCTGTTAGCGCATGACTGCCGAAAGCAAACAGGCGGCCGAAGAAGGCGCCCATCTGGGGCATATCGGTAAAGGAGAAGACGACCCAGCCGAACAACACCAAGACGAAGGTAATGGGCATGGTGACGGCATAAGGCATCTTACTCAATATCTTTCGAAGCACAAAGCGTTCCAATACCAACAGGACAAAGTAATACAGACCCCACAAAATAAAATTGGTACTGGCGCCATGCCAAAGCCCCGTAACAAACCAGACGATCAGCAAATTGCGAATCTGTTTGGCCACGCCTTTGCGGTTACCGCCAAGAGGGATATACAGATAGTCCCGAAACCACGTAGACAATGAAATGTGCCATCTGCGCCAGAAGTCGGTAATATTGCGGGCAATGTAAGGATAATTGAAGTTTTCCAAAAACTCGAAGCCAAGCATGCGACCAAGACCGATGGCCATATCACTGTAACCCGAAAAGTCGAAATAGATCTGCATGGCATAGGCCATAATTCCAAACCACGAAGCCAGCCAACCGCTTGTCGCATCAACACGGAGCATATCCCAAAGCAGGCCCATCTGATTGGCGATCAATACTTTTTTCGCCAGGCCGACAACAAAGGTTTTGACACCGGCGGCGAACTGTGCCGCGGTTTCTCTGCGCTCGTCCAGCTGATCCTGCACGTCGCAATACCGCACAATGGGGCCGGCGATCAGTTGCGGGAACAGGGACACATAGGTAGCAAAAGAAACAAAATTCTTTTGTACTTTAGCCTCTTTACGATAGACATCGATCGTATACGACATACTTTGGAACGTAAAAAAGGAGATGCCTACGGGAAGCGGGATAATGGGGACCATGATACTGCCCAGACCGGGGATTTGTTTGAGTAAAGATGCAATAAAACCCGTATACTTAAAGACTGCTAAGAGACCTAAGCTGGCCACGACGGACAGTACCAGAAACAACTTGGCTTTGCGGGTATCTTGACGGTATTTATCGATCAGATAGCCGCACAGGAAGTTAATAGCGGTACAAACGCCCATCAGCAGAATGTATACGGGTTCTCCCCATCCGTAGAATATGATATTGGCAACCAATAAAAAGGCGTTACGAAAACGACGGGGCACCAGATAATAGATTCCCAGCACGAGAGGAAGATATGCAAATAAGAAAATTAAGCTGGAGAATACCAATCATCCGGCCTCCTTTTATTATTTTCCGACGATCTGTGCGATGAGGGTTTTGGCCTGTGCCGGATCGTTGCAGACGCAGAGGAAGATATAGTTTCCGTGCACTTCACGCACGGCGTTTTTCAGTTTAGGAACCTCCTGCGGGCCGTAATCGGAATAACCGTCGATCATATAGTCCATATGGGCATCGATGGCTTGCCGGACCGCATCGGTCTTCCCCTCCTGAACTTCAATTACAAAAAGTTCTTCGGCGGTAGCGCCGGTCGATACATACCCGGCCGCCTGCACCACATCTTCCTGCGCAAGGGCCAAGAAGCGGCAGCATCCGGCGGTATCGATATCGCTCATAATATCCACAAAAGTCACGCCGCCGCGAAGCAGGGCAGCCGAAGCGGTTACATCCACCTCGATCACGGTGGGGGCGCAGGATGCCAACAGTAACACCGAAAGCAAAATTACCGAAATGATACGTTTCATTTTACATGCTCCTTCAAATAATTGATCCATACTTGATTATAGGCTTTAGACAGGTGGATCCCGTCGCTCGAAGCGTCGTCAGGTAAAAACCCTTCGGCATCGGCCAGCGCTTCATAGGTATTGATAAAGTGGACCTGTTTTTGAGCGGTCAGATCCAAGATCAACTGATTAAACATACGGATATTATCATTATTGACCAGATATACATTGCGCTCATGTGCTGCGCGGGAGACAGGCAAAATGGCCTGCACGTAGATCTGTGCCGATGGCTGAGATGCTTGAATGTGATCGATCAACTGCCCGTATTTTTCAATAAACAGAGCCGGATCGGTGCCCACCTCATTGATCCCGAACAGGATAAAAATACGGGTGTACTGCCGACCGTCGGCCAGAAGATCGGTCACGGTGCGATCCAACCGTGCCGGAGGCTCGGTAAAGGCCGAGTGGACGGTGAGCCCGACGCCCGACAGAAAATCTGCCTGCATACCATAGCCTTGGACGAACAGACGCTCCACGCAACTGTTGCCGATAAAGGCGCTGCCGGTGAACAGTTCTTCATCGGTAAGCGGAGGGTCGATCGGAGAATGGACCGCGGGCGGTTCCGTACTTTCCGATGAAGAGGATATCTGAGATGAGGGCTGGCTTACGGGGGGCGGTGTGGGCCTGAGCGTTAGCGAAAGGATGATCGCGGCGGCAAACAAGAGCAGGCCGAGTGCACCGATCAGCGGGAGAATTTTATTTAATTTTTTTGCGGTTTCTCCCGACACGTGTCTTCCCTCTCAATCGTAATGTCATACATTAAATATAATAACATATTTTTTCATGTTTCACAATGACTAATTTCTGTATTTTTTACCTTTTTTTCATAAAGAAATATCTTTTTGTACTTTATTCACGGTAATTTTTATGTTACAATGGGGAACATGCGTAAAGGAGGTGGAGATACGTGCCGTTATTGGGTGCGCTCGTGAATGCGGGGGCCGTCATTTTAGGCGGATTGATTGGCTTATTGATTCGACGGATAGGGCGAAACAACCGCATATCCGGATCGGGGCGGTTTCAGGATATCGTCATGAAAGGTGTCGGGTTATGTGTAGCCTATATTGGAATCAGCGGGCTTACGAAAGGACAAAACGTACTGATTGTCATTATATCGGTCGTGATTGGCGGGTTATTGGGTGAATTATGTCGGTTAGAAGACGGCATAAACAAGATCGGTCAATGTATTGAGCGGCGTTTTGGCGCCAAGGATACTACCGTATCGGTGACACAGGGGTTTGTGACGGCCAGCTTATTATTTTGTGTCGGGGCGATGACCATTGTAGGGGCGCTTAACAGCGGGATTCAAGGGGATCACACCATGCAATACACCAAGGCTTTACTGGACGGGATCAGTGCCATTATTTTCGCCAGTTCCTTAGGATACGGTGTTTTGTTTTCCGCAGGGGCTGTTTTTATCATTCAAGGCGGAATTACTCTCTTAGCCGGAGTAATTGCTCCTTATCTGAGTGAAGCGGTCATTGCGGAGATGACCTGTGTTGGGTCATTGCTAATTTTGGGGTTGTCCCTGAATCTTCTTGGTATTACCAAACTGAAAGTGATGAATTATGTACCGGCCATATTTTTACCCATAGTATTGTGTCGGTTTATGTAAGGGAGCATACAAGTCATGTTAGAACGGTACCGCTCGAGCGGTTTTGCATTATTCGTTTATTATTTCTTCATGTATGTGGCGATGGCGCCCTTTACCGCCTTTTTATCCACCTACTACAATGAGATCGGACTTTCGGCTTCGCAGATCGGTGTTCTATCGGGAATCGGGCCGATCGTCGTCATATTCGGACAATTTGTCTGGGGGCGTATGGCCGATCGGGCCAAACAAAAAAATACGGTTTTACTGGTAGCCACTCTATTGACGGGGATTACGGTGTATGCGTTTTCCTTAAATCCGAGTTTTTTGTATCTCTTAATGATCAATATTTTCTACAATTTTACCAACTGTTCCATTATTCAGTTGAGTGATTCGATTGCACTGGAATACGCATCGGGGCACAATTTGCGATTCTCCATCATTCGGATGGGTGGATCGATCGGGTTTTCCTGTTGCACGCTGGCGGTTGGTTTTTTGCTGACGGGAGATGCGGGGAAAATGTTTGCCATCAATGCCGTATTTCTTCTTATCAGCGCCATTGCCCTGTTATTCATGCCCAAAGTGAGCGGAGCACGCAGAGATCGGCAGAAAGCCAATTATCGGGACTTGTTTGCTGACAAGAAGTTAGTTGTTTTGCTCTGTTTTAATTTTGTTATCTATCTCGGGTATTTCTACAACATGGCATTCTTCCCGGTTTTGATGGCACAACACGGCGCAACGAGTATGCACATCGGGATTGCGCAGATGGTATCGGCCATGTGTGAACTTCCTTTTTTACTACTGAGCCAGAAGATCATCAATCGGATCGGGTTACGGATGACCCTGATTTTATCCTCCTGTGCCTTTGCCATGCGCTGGTTATTCTGCGGAACCCTTACCGAGGTCTGGCCGCTGGTGCTGATCTGCTCCCTGCATGGACTGGGGCATATCACCGTAAGTTTTTGCACCAGTTCTTATATCAACAAAACGGTGGCACAATCGCTTCGGGCGTCGGGACAGACGTTATTGGGGATGGTGGATTACGGATTTTCCAAATGCGTGGCCTCGCTGGTTGGCGGGTTCTTAGCCGATATTTGGGGGGTAAGTACCGTTTACCTGTGTCTTGGTGGGTCTTCCCTGTTGGCCTTATTGATTTTAGTTTTATTTCTGCCGAAATTAAAGATTCGCATATAAAAATAGAGAGCCGAGGCTCTCTATTTTTTATGCCAGTTCCGATAAACCGAAACTGATATTGATTGCGGTATTGATGCGTTGCATGGTCACTTCGTCCACATGACCGATCCGATCTTTTAATCGGCGCTTATCCAAGGTGCGGATCTGCTCAAGCAGTACGACCGAATCCCGTGACAGACCGTAGCGTTCGCACGCCAGTTCGATATGAGTCGGCATTTTGCTTTTTCCGGTCTGGCTGGTGATGGCTGCGGCAATGACGGTGGGGGAAAATTTATTTCCCACATCGTTTTGCACAATCAGCACCGGTCGCACCCCGCCCTGCTCCGATCCGATGACCGGCGAAAGGTCCGCATAATAAATATCTCCACGTTTTACTGTCAATGTCATTCACTCTCCGATATCGCTTATGAGTATATATTGCCCGCTTTGAGCGAAAAACTTACACCAAAGAAAAATTTTTTACTCACTATTACGATATTACGGAAAGTCATTCTTTGTTTTTTCAGTTATTATTCAGTCATTCTCGAGTGCACTTCCCATATTTTTCCGTCACGGATATATACACGGGGCACCCGAACGCTGATGGCGCACATCAGTTCATAGTTAATGGTATCGCACATCTCGGCCAGTTGTGTCATGCTCGGCCCATCGCCACCCATAACGGTAACCTCTTGCCCTTGTACTACTTGAGGACAGTTTGAGATATCGACCATCATCTGATCCATACACACCCGACCGACGATCGGGCAACAGCAACCATTGATACTGACCCAGCCTTTTCCCGATAGTGCGCGGCGATACCCGTCGGCATACCCAACCGAGATCACAGCAATGGGAATATCACGGTCGGCCGTATAGGTTCTGCCGTAACTGACCGTTTCATCCGCACGAAGTACCGAGCAAAAAGCTACGACACTTTTCAGTGTCATGACCGAACGCAAACCGATATCGGGACAGGAACCGTCCGGCTTCTCGCCATAAAGCATGATTCCCTGCCGAACCATATCAAACCCATAATCGGGATGGTTGAGAATAGCACCCGAATTGGCGCAATGTTTAACCGGAATAGACAGGCCGCCTTTCTCTACCCTCTCCACAACGGAAGAAAACAAAGTTTGTTGTTGTTTGGTAAAAGCCTGATCGGGCAGATCGGACACGGCAAAATGGGTAAAAATCCCCTCTACCTGCAGACCGTCCATCCGGCAGATACGAGCCACATCCGCCGCCGCCTGTTCCACTTCTTCCGTCTTACGCACACACAACCCCAACCGAGCCATACCGGTATCCAGTTTGATATGGACTTTAACCGTGGCGTGTTGTTTTTGCGCGGCATGACTTAGACTTTCGGCATAGGCTACGCTCATGACGGTTTGGGTAATGCCATGCTCGATCAGTCGGTCAAAGTTTTCGGGCGCGGTATAGCCGAGAATCAGAATATCCGCCTCAATTCCCGCTTGGCGCAATTCCAGCGCTTCGTCCATACAAGACACGGCAAACCGATCGGCGCCCGCTTCCACCAAGGTTTTGGCACAGATGCAAGCCCCATGCCCATAGGCATCGGCTTTAATGACCGGCATGACATGCGGATGAACGGCGTTGGCCAGTTTATAATTGTGGACAAGGGCATCCAGATCAATTTCGGCCCAAGTTCTTTTGTTCATATTTTTACCTCTTATGTGTATTTGAAATCGGTAAATTCCAACAGAAAATCGTCCCCGACGGAGATTTGCAAAGGAACCCCCTCTTTGGGATCAAAGCGGCAGGTAGCACTCCACTCTCCCGATTGATAGGTAAACGTACTGTCGGGCAGATGCTCTCCCTCTTGCTTAGCAATGGCATCGCACAGAGAGAAGACGGGACCGATTACCCGTTCCATCGTATCGGGCAACTGTTTGGTACTGAAAGATACGTCATGATACCCGATCGTATAGTCATTCTCGGTGAGTGATACGGTAAACCCACTTAGGGCTTGCGGGGTATCCAGTACCACACGGATCGTTTCCGGATCCTTCTCTACTGTAAAGCCATATTCCTTGTCAAGATAGTGTACCGTGGCATAAGCCGAGAACCCGCCCGACTCACGCATCTCTTTGGTGACATCGGCCGTTTTGCCCTTTGCGCAACCGCAAAGCAGCAACAAAATTAAGGCCAGTGATGCCAGTTTTTTCAAATGTTATCCCTCTTTGATCTGACGGAAGACGGCGGGGAAAAATTTCGGCAACTGCGACGGGAGCAGACAATAGTCGGTCATCTTCTCCGCACCCATAAGCCCGGCTTGCGCATGAATATACACGCCGATCACCGCCGCCCAAGGCGCTTCCACGCCCTGCGCCAACAATGCACCGATTATGCCGCTGAGCACATCGCCCGAACCGCCTTTGGCCAGAGCGGAGCAAGCCGCCGCGTTGAGCCACACCCGACCGTCGGGTGCCGCCACAACGGTATTGGCCCCTTTCAGTACGACGGTGACTTGATGCTCTTGCGCAAAAGCGGAAGCGATACCGATACGATCGGCCTGTATCTCCTCCACCGTCTTTCCGGTTAGTCTTGCCATTTCCAGAGGATGCGGTGTTACCACCAACTCCTTATCATGGCCCGCTAATACATCTATATTCCGCGAAAGTGCCGTTATGCCATCAGCATCGACCACCAAGGGACACGCGGCATGGCGAATCAGAGAAATGACCCGCCGCTCCTGCCCGACGGCCAGCGACAAACCACAACCGCAAACAATGGCTTTGGCGCGATTGGCGGCCACCAGCAAGGCATGATCGCCATCCGTGGATGCGGGTAATCGAGTGTAGATCGGTTCGGGATAATAGGACGACACGGCATCAATCACTTCATTCCCTCCTGCCACCTCGACCAAGCCGACACCGGCACGCAACGCAGCACCGACACTCAAGACGGCGGCACCTGTCATATCCTCGCTTCCGCAATAGGTAAGCAGACGACCGAAGGTTCCCTTGTGGCTATTGGCCGAGCGGGCAGGCAAAACCGAGCCAACCAATGCAGGCGTAATTTCCCACATTCTCCCATCGTCCAGCACCCGTTCGGGAATACCGATATCGCAAACCTCGACCTTGCCGCAATACTCGGCGGCCGGATACAGAAAATGACAGGGCTTCTTGGCCGTAAAGGTCACCGTTAAATCAGCACGAAAGGCCTCGCCCTCCACCGCACCGGTATCGCAACTGACACCGCTGGGCAGGTCCGCCGATACACGCATGGCTCCGCTTTGATTGGCCAATTTTGCACAGGTCGCGCCAGCCCCCGAAAGGGAACCGCGAAAACCGGTACCGTACATGGCATCGACGATCACGTCGGCTTCCGTAAGCCACCGTTTGCACTCTTCCTCATTTTGATCAAAGAAGCAAATGGGAACATCCTGTAATTGTGCTGCATAATAGGCGGCATCTTCGCTCAGTTCCCGATCGTTGATACGGATTATACTGACAAGCATATCCGCTTCACAGGCAAGAGTCGCCAAGGCAAAGCCATCGCCGGCGTTATTGCCGTTTCCTGCCAAGATGACCATCTTTTTTTGGCATAGATCATCGAAATGAGCCGAGATTTTCTCAAAGATACCCGAGGCGGCGTGGAACATCAGTTCGGTACCGGGAATACCGAGCACATCAATCGCAAACCGATCGGCCTCATTCATTTGTTTGGCTGTGCAGACACGCATTCTTACACCACCTTTATCGCCCATTGATCGCAGACACGACTGCAATACCCGCAGAGCACGCATTTGTCATTCGGAACGGCTTTACCGTTTACGATGTCGATACCGTGATTGACGCAACGAGCCGCGCAGGCGCCGCAACCGACACACCAATCGTCGATATGTAGCTGCCGTTTTTTCTGCTGTAGGGCATTTAAATTTTTCTCAGAGAAGGCGCCCTGTTCCATAAATTCGATATTGGCATCGATCTCATCGATCGACTGCATCCCGATACATACGCTATGTTTATAGGGAAAAGAAAAGGCGTATTGCAGACTTTCCTGCGCTGAGGCAAACAAATTACCGCCACCGAGCGGCTTCATGGTATAGATGCCTTTTCCTGCTTCATAGGCCATTTTCAGCGCCTGCTCCATATCTTCGCGCCTTCCGTCTACAATGCCGAGTCCTGCCCTATTGATCAGGGGATGGATGACATCGATATAATCGGCGTGAGCCGCGGCACGCACCCCCGCCACATGGTGAGTCGAGATACCAAAAGCACGAATAACGCCCTGTGCTTTCAGCCGCAACAGCTCTTCGATGGCGGGCATATGGCCGCGCAAGGTGTGTTCACTCTCCTGTTCATGGAGCATGAAGATATCGATCACATCCCGATCGAGCCGTTGTCTGGCCTCTTCCACCGCATCAAAGGCCATCTGTTTTTCATAGGCATAGGATTTACTGGCGATGATAAGGGGGCTTTTCATCTTCTTTTCGGCGATTTTTATATATTCATAGTTGTCATAGAGTTGGGCGGTATCGAGCAGATTGACCCCACGCTCGGCGGCATAGCACAGCACCTCGGCCGCCGCCTCGGGAGGCAGATTAGCCTGCATGGGTGCCATGGTAAGCGATCCAAACGCAAGGGTTGACACCTGCATTCCGGTATTACCCAAGGACACATATTTCATAAAACACCTATACTAAAAACCTCAAAACCGCATGGTTTTGAGGTTTTATGGTTATTCGGAAAGATAAGAACGGACTAAGGTATGCAACAATTCGTCCCGATCGATCTTACAGATCAGAGCGCGGGCATTTTTATAGTTGGTGATATAGGTCGGATCCTCCGAAAGGATGTACCCCACCAGCTGATTGATCGGATTGTATCCTTTTTCTTTTAAGGCATCGTACACCTCGGTAACAATGCGTTTCATTTCCTTTTCCTGTTCATCGCGAACCGAGAAGGTTATGGTTCCATCATGCAGCACTTGGCTCATCCCCTTTTCATATTTTTTCTATACACTATATCATATACCAATTTTGTCCGTTTTTCAATACGCAATGCAAATTTTTTATATTTTTAATGCAATTCCGGCCGCAGTAAACCGTGCAGTCAGCCCATCGATCTGCTCCTGCACCTCTTGACCGGACAAGGTGCGGTCAAAGGCGCCGAAGGTAAAGCGCACCGTCATACTTCTCTTGTCACCCAAGGAGGCATCACGATACTCGTCAACCGGACGGTAACCAAGCAATAGCGGGCACTTTTCGGCATCGACAATGGCCATAATCTCAGCATAAGGCTGATCCTTGCCGACAAGCAGCGACAAGTCATACTCGACACCGGGGAATTTCGAGGGTTCGTTATAAGACACAGCGGCGCCCGCATAGTCCGAGAAAAGATCCATATCGATCTCGGCGCAGATGATGGCAGCCTTCTTATCGATCTTATCCACAACGCTCGGGTGAACCACGCTGACGAAGCCAATCTTTTTACCGTCCAGATACACCCCTGCCGTATTAACCGGATGTTGCCACGGCTTCTCGGCCGTTTCATTCACGACTGTGAGAGCTTCATTCTTAAGAACGGTACCGATGGTGCGAAGCAGATCCACTACTCCAAGGTAGGCATCTTTTTCGCTATTAACCTTATCAAAGACAACAATACCTAATTTCTTACGCTCGTTGCATTGACCATCCTCTTTCAGTCCCTCTACGACACGAGCAATCTCGAAGATGCCGAACCGATCGGCGAAACGGCGATTGTCCTGAATCATGGAAAGCAGAGTCGGAGTCATATTGCGGCGCAAAATCGTCCAGTCGGTCGACATGGAGTTGATGATCTTGACATTATCCTCTACTTCAATGCCGATCTGAGCCAATTTACGGCTATCGCTCCACAGATAGGAATGCACTTCATGGAAACCATAGCGATCGGCCAGCAATGTTTTTACGCCGAAATCGTCACGACGGTTAGTCGTTTCGGGAATGGGATAGAGAACATTCTCCGAGGGGCGGACATCAAAGTTATCATAGCCGTAGATACGAGTAATTTCCTCAATAATGTCGGCCTTAATGGTAACGTCCTTGGTGCGGCGCCAAGACGGGACATCGACATGGAAGGCATCCCCGTTTCTTTCCAACCCAAAACCGAGCGCTGTCAAGGTTTTCTCGATGCGCTCAACCGAAATATCAATACCGGTATAGCGATCGACAAATGCCTTATCGAAATCAATGGCGATCTCAGGGAAAGCATAGGTGCGCACGTCGCTGATGCACGACTCAAACGTAACATTCGGGTCAAATTCCTGCAACAGATTCAGATAGCGCAGAGCGGCCGTCATGGTCAGTTCCGGATCGAGCATCTTCTCATAGCGCATACTGGCATCGGTACGAAGACCGATACGGACGGTGGATTTACGGGTGGTGATGCCGTCGAAGTTAGCCGATTCCAGAAGCAAACTCGTGGTGGTATCTTCAATTTCGGAATTCAGACCGCCCATAATGCCGGCAATGGCCATGGGTTTATCATCCGAGCAGATCATCAACGTTTCGCTGTCGATCTTACGCTCCACGCCATCCAATGTAGTAAAGGTAAACTCGTCAGCAAAGCGGCGCACATTGACCTTTTGCACGATCGAGTAATCAAAAGCATGCATGGGCTGGCCCAGTTCGAGCATGATATAGTTCGTCAAATCGGCCAAGAAATTGATCGCACGCAGACCGCAATAGAACAGACGGATCCGCATATTCATCGGCGAGACCTTACGGGTAATGCCGGTTACGATGGCAGAAGTATAGCGATAGCAACGCTCGTCCTCGATCTTAACGTCCACTTCGGGCAGATCTTCAATGCTCTTGGCATCAAAAACGGGCACGGGGCGCAAGGAGCGGTCGGCAATTGCGGCAAATTCACGGGCAATGCCGTAATGTCCCCACAGGTCGGGGCGGTTGGTGAGCGACTTATTATCAACCTCAAAGACGATATCGTCAATCGCGAACAATTCCTTGACATCGACACCCAGCGGGGTATCGGCGTCCAGTTCCATAATGCCGTCATGATTGGCCGAGATGCCCAATTCTTTTTCCGAGCAGCACATACCGCAGGATTCAAAGCCTGCAATCTTAGTTTTTACAATATCCATACCGCCGGCCTTGCCGCCCTCGGTAGCAAAAGCGACGATCATGCCCTCACGGACATTGGGCGCTCCGCACACGCAATCGACGATCGACTTACCGGTATTGACCTTAAGCAGGTGCAACTTCTTGGAGTTGGGATGATTTTCAATGCTCTCGATGCGGGCGGAAACCACACCCTGCACATCGGCACCCATGACAAAGATATCCTCCACCTCAGCGGTGGCAAGGGTAAAGCGTTTGATCAGCACCGTTTTATCCAAGCCCGACAGATCAACAAAGTCTTCGATCCAATTCATAGAAATTAACATATTTTTACCCCTCCCTTACCGAGATGTGAACTGCGACAACGACTTAAGATTGCCGGAGTTGAGCATACGAATATCTTTAATGCCGTATTTCATCATAGCCAATCGGGTCAATCCCAGACCGAAAGCAAAGCCCGAATATTCATCGGGGTCGATACCGCCGGCCTTTAGCACATTAGGATGGATCATGCCGCAGGGGCACAGCTCCAGCCAGCCAGAATGTTTGCAAGTCGGACAGCCTTCGCCGCCACAGATCAAACAGTTGACATCCAATTCAAAACCGGGTTCTACAAAGGGGAAGAAACCGGGGCGCAGCCGCACCTTAACATCTCTCTTGAATACCTCGGAGAGCATGGTTTTCATGAAATAGATCAGATTAGAAATGGAGATGTTCTTATCGATCATAATACCTTCCAACTGGAAAAAGGTATTTTCGTGGCAGGCATCGGTAGCCTCGTTACGAAAACAACGGCTGGGGAATACCGAGCGCAGGGGTGCGCCGTATTTCTTCATAATGGCGTTCTGGGCGGCCGAGGTATGGGTCTTCAATAACTGACCGTTGGAGAGGAAATAGGTATCCTGCATATCGCGGGCAGGATGGTGTTTGGGAATGTTGAGAGCCTCGAAATTCTGATAATCATCGACGATCTCAAAATAATCCTCCACCGTAAAGCCCATACTGCGGAAGACCTCTTCCACCTCACGGGCGACGGTAGTAATGGGATGGAGCGAGCCGAAAATTTCTTTGCCGGGCATAGAAACGTCATATCGCTCGGCACTCTGAATACGGGCATTCATGGCCGCTTCTTCCAGTTCTTTCTTCTTGGCTGTCAGTGCCAGATCGATCTCCTGCTTAAGCTCATTGATCTGCCGACCGACTTCCTTGCGCTGAGACTCCTCGACCGAGCGCAGGTTTTTCATCTGCTCGGTGATCATTCCTTTTTTGCCGAGCATGGCAACACGCAATTCTTCCAGCGCAACCGCATTGTCTGCTTGCTGTAATTTCTCCTCAAACAAGGCACGGATGCTGTTTGTATCTACACTCATAATATCCTCCTAAAATAAAAAAACGCCCCGAAAAACGGGACGACAAATATCGCGGTACCACCCGAGTTCCCGCCCTTACGGACAGGCTCTTGACACATCTTTAACGCAGACGATACGGATACGACTACCAAGCCCTCGGCTCTTCCCCGCTCCCCTCCAAAATGAACTTCTCGGCACCCTCGGACAAGCAACGCTTTCAGCCCATGACGTTGCATCTCTGCCGCCGAACGGCGCCAATACTCTTTTTTTCACAGGGTTTATCCTATCATACCAAACTTTTGGGTAAAATGCAAGGGAAAATCGAAATTTATATCCTTTACAAGCGCAAGAAATTATGGTAAAATATATGGAAGATTGGAGGTCATGAAAAATGGCAAACGAAAAACCCGCTTATCTTACCTATAAAGGCAAGCCTTTGGTACGTGAGGGCAATATGCTCTATTACGGCCAGCCCGATGACAAATATATCCTCATGCTTCAGATCAAGAACACCGAGGCGTTGGATGACCTGAAGATTCCGACCAAGGTTACCTTAATGCTGATGTCTACCGATCCGAGCGTTCCGCTTCAGGAAAAGATCATCAAGCGTGCCGATAAAGACGGCATTTATGCTGCTTTGGATGTCGGCATGATCTGGCTGGATCGTGCGCTGAAAAAATAAGGCATGGAAAAGCAGTCATTCTTCAAAACGACGGCAGGAAAATGGATGGCCGTACTTCTTATCCTGCTCGTACTGGCCGGTGCCGTTTTCGGCATTGTCAAATTGCTGGACAAGGGTGAAAACGTTCTCAAAGGCAGTTGGCAATACTACGCCAAGATCACCTCATCGGGGGATATTGACAGCGTGTTCCATTTTGCCGAGGACGGGGCTTTTTACCTGCAAAGCATCCATGCTACCAACTACGGCACATACAAAATACTCGATGGCGGTAATGAGGGCTCCTTCATCACCAATATCATGGGCGATGAGATCATGTATGACTATGTTCTGCAAGACGACCTGCTCATTATCAGCACATTAGAAGGATATCGCATGGAATTGCATCGGATCAACTAAAAAAAGGCTGCACAAGCAGCCTTTTTTCTTATCCTTTTATTCGCCGCACCGTTTTGATGGCCTTCACAGGGCACATCTCCTGACAACAGAAACAGGAAATACAAGCATGCAGATCGATCGATGCCTTTTTATCAGTAATGACGATGGTATGCTGAGGACAGCTCTCGGCACACTTACCGCAACCGATACAGGTTCTTTTCTTAATCTTCGGCTGAGCGACCAGTGCCCGATCCAAAAAAGAGCGTATAGGGGCACGAAGGGATTTAGGAAAAATACTGACAAAATCTACACTGACCGATTTCGGCAATACAAAGCCGTGTTCGGGGCGCGTCCACGCCCCCACAATCTCGCTTTCTTCCATCAGCCCACAGGCAGCTACCAGCATCGGTACATGAGAAGCACCCACCTGCAGGATCTCATCGGCACAGAAGCGATCTAAACTATAGATATTGCGAGAAGCTATGGTCAACCCCGGATGGCAGATCTCGCCGCCGGCCGGACCGTCTCCCTCCATGGCATCCACCGCATCGATGATGGTGTAGGTAGGCGCCACGACCTGCGACAGTTCCACCAACATGGCGGCAAAGGATTCGGGGTCGGGGTTTAGGCAATGCAGTTCGGGCTTTTGCAGTCCCGGAACAACACCAAACAAATTCTTGACCGCGCCGGACATGACCGTCATGCTATGAGTCTTTAATTTAGGAAGATTGATAATAATATCCGCCTCAAGAACGGGCGTTATTATGTTAAAGGCACGAAAACCCTCTTTATGTACTCTCTCATAAGAGCAGTTCTCATTAAGGGTATATCCTTTCCCCGTCATGCCGCAAGCGGCATAGATGGCACGCATCATGGCGGGCGTATACAGCCCACCCGAACTGTCGGCCAGGGTAATATCGGTAATGCCTTTGTTATGCAGATAGCGCACCACGGCATCTACTACATGCGGATGAGTGGTAATCCCCTTGGCGGGAGAAGCCCCCCGTAGGAGATTAGGCTTAATAAGCACCTTTTTATTCGGCGTCAGTTCCTCGTCACCCATGGCGTGAAAATGGGCCCAAACTGCACGGTCAAGCGAATCGGCATCGTAGGATGTATGAATACAGGATATACGGTTCAGAAGAATCACCTCGCCGCTCAGTATATCATATTCCCTTTCAGAAATCAAACCCCTCCCGCATTTTTTCGATAGCACGCTTTTCAATGCGGGAGATATAGGAACGGGAGATGCCTAGAATTTTGGCAGTTTCTTGCTGAGAGCGAGGCGGTTTATTATCCAAGCCGTAACGCAACAGCAATACCTTTTGTTCCCGTTCATCCAAACCTCGCAAAAGGGTCATCATTCTCTCAATATTGATCTTTTTTTCCAGATTTTCCGCAATATTATCTTCCCCCACAATGATATCGACCAAGGTCAGTTCATTCCCTTCTTTGTCGGTGTCAATCACATCATTGATCGATTTGTCGCCGGCACTTTTCTTTTGGGAGCGAAAATACATCAATACTTCATTCTCAATACATCGCGCGGCATAGGTTGAAAACTTTGAACCTTTCTCCAACGAATAAGAATCGACGGCTTTGATCAGCCCGATGGTACCGATGCTCAGCAGGTCGTCCTGCACACTATCCGGAACGTTGTATTTCTTTATGACATGAGCAATTAAGCGCAGATTTCGACTGATAAGCTGATCCCTCGCCCGTGCATCGCCCGCCGCCATTTGTTCCAGACAGGTTTTCACTTCAGACGATGACATCGGCTTCTCAAAAGCACCCTGCAAACGGATATAGAGCATAAAATAGAATACCGAAGAAACGGATGACAACAATTGCGCAAACATTACATTCCCCTCCCTTTCTTCTATGATACGAACGCATAAATTGTCCCTATCACAACAAAAAAAGAAACTCAGCATTCAGCTGAGTTTCTTTTTCTTATCCGGAACAATCTCACCGGCTTTGGTCAACACGATCTTGGTGATCAAGGGTCCGACCAGTTCATAGATCAAGGTGGCCGTCAGCACCACGGCACGAACCTGCTGTCCATATGCCGGCAGTTGAGTCATAACGATCTGAGCCATACCGATGGCGACACCGGCCTGCGGCAACAGGGCGGCCCCCAAATACTTGCGGATATTTTTATCTGACTTCACCATCAATGCCCCAAAGAAAGTACCGAAATATTTTCCGGCAGAACGAGCAACCAAATACAAAAGCCCCAACAATCCAACGGTTGGCAGAACAGCCAGATCCAATTCCGCACCCGAAATCACAAAGAATAACATAAACAACGGCGGCGTCCAGCGATCAGCACCGTCCAATATCGGCTCGGCATGCTGATTGGTATTGACAAAGCCGGCGCCGATGCACATACACAGCAACAGGGACGACAAGTGGAACTGCTCGGCCAATGCAACGCCAAGAAAAACGGCGGCTACACAGATGCACAAGCGATTGGCACGAGACTTAAAGAATTTAGTCGCAAACGATACGAGAACTCCAATCACGCTACCGACAGCCAAGGATAACAAAATCTCCAATAGCGGCTCAATAGCCGTATTCATCAGGGTAATGGATTCACCGGACGAGAGGGACTTTGCCACGGCCAGTGAAACAGCAAAGACGATCAGACCGATGGCATCGTCAATCGCAACGACGGGAAGCAATGTATTGGTAATCGGGCCTTTCGCTTTATACTGACGCACGACCATGAGGGTAGCAGCAGGGGCCGTTGCCGTGGCAATTGCACCCAACACCAGACACAGCGGCGTATCAAAACCGGCAAGAAGCAGCGTTACATCCACCAATATGGCGGCCAGAAGTGCTTGGCAAAAACAAATAATAATGGCATTTTTCCCGATATGTTTTAAATGAGAAAAGCGAAATTCATTACCGATAGAAAAGGCAATAAAACCAAGAGCAACCGTAGAAATAGAGCCTACCGCTTCCAGCGATTGAGTAGGAAATACATTCAACACATACGGTCCGATCAATAATCCGGCGATCAGATAACCGGTTACATTAGGCAGATGCACAAGTTTAACAACGCGGGTCAACAACAGGCCTACGATCATGGCAAATGCCAGACTCAATAGGATGTTCATAATCAGTCTTCTGCGACTCCTTCCGAATAGGCAATAGGCATGGTGAACAGGACACCTTTATTCGGCCCATCCAACGGCCCAACCTGCTCATGAATGATCTCTTTTACCAGTTCTACCTTTTTATCCGGCAATACTAACAGCACAATCTTTCCCTGCGCATGGGCGGGATTGAGAAAATGGCGCAAAGAACCGAAGATCGGCGGAGGTTCCACCGAGGAATCGTAGAGAGCATGAAGCATCCCCTCACAGGGTACGACGGTAGCCCCGTGGATATCCCTCTCCATCAGTTTAGACAGGAGCGGAGCGACCACATCGCTATCACTGGCTATAAAGAATAATAACTGCATAAAAACCTCCTAAACGCGCATCAAAAGGAAGTCGCACGACTTCCTTTTGAAAATTTCTTTTATGTTATACACCCATTGGTATACTTTGTCAAGCCATGTCAGACAATTTCATGACAGAGTTTTTCAAATTCCGCACCGTCGATTTTTTCCTTCTCCAAAAGGGTTTCGGAAACCTTATCCAGCAAAGCACGGCGACGGGTCAGAATCTCCTTAGCGCGCTCCATTCCCTTTTCGATAAAAGCCTTGACTTCTTCATCAATCAGGGATGCAATCTGCTCGGAATAATTGCGAGACGTGGCAAAATCACGCCCAAGGAAAACTTCCTCGTGTTCCGAACCAAAAACGATCGGGCCGAGTTTTTCGCTCATACCGTATTTCGTTACCATCTTTCTGGCGATTTCGGTAGCACGTTGAATATCGTTGGAAGCACCGGTAGAAATATCGTCCAGCGCCACCATTTCAGCTACACGACCGCCGAGCAGGGATACGATCTCATCTTCCATATCCCCTTTCGACTGATAAAACTTATCGTCGCTGGGCAGATGCATGGTATAACCACCGGCCATGCCGCGGGGAATGATGGAGATTTCATGGACTTTATCGTGGTTGGGCAGTTCAGCCGCCACGATTGCATGCCCCGCCTCATGAACGGCAGTCAGACGTTTTTCTTTATCCGTAATGCGACGGTTTTTCTTTTCCACGCCCATCATGACCTTAACGATCGAATCCTGAATATCCTGCATGCTAATGCTCTTCTTATCCTGACGGGCCGCCAGCAAGGCCGCCTCGTTGAGAATATTCTCCAGATCCGCACCGGAAAATCCGGCCGTTGTACGGGCAATCACTTCAAAACTGACATCAGGATCAAAATGTTTATTGCGAGCATGCACCTTCAAGATGCCCTCACGACCCTGCACATCCGGCAGATTGATAACGATCTGACGGTCAAAACGACCGGGACGAAGCAAGGCGCGATCCAAAACGTCAGGGCGGTTAGTAGCCGCAATCACAATGACACCTTCGTTCTTGGCAAAACCGTCCATCTCAACCAACAGCTGATTCAAGGTCTGCTCGCGTTCATCATGACCGCCGCCTAAACCGGCACCGCGCTGACGACCGACCGCATCGATCTCATCAATAAATACAATACAAGGGGCCGCTTTCTTTGCCTGGTCGAACAGATCCCGCACACGGGAGGCGCCGACACCGACATACAATTCCACAAAGTCCGAACCGGTGATGCTAAAGAACGGCACACCGGCCTCGCCGGCCACGGCACGGGCAAACAAAGTCTTACCGGTACCGGGAGGACCCACCAGCATAACGCCTTTCGGGATACGGGCGCCCAGTTCAATAAATTTTTGAGGATTTTTCAAAAATTCAACGATCTCAGCCAGTTCCTCTTTCTCTTCCTCTGCACCGGCCACATCGCCAAAGGTAATCTTGTTCTTATCATCCACATGGACACGGGTCTTGGCGCGTGTAAAGCCGGAAGCCTTGCCGCCTCCGCCGGCGAACTGGCTGTACATGAAGTACATCAGCACGCCCATGAGTCCGAAGACCAACACATAGGGCAGGATAGATGCCCACCACGGAGTGCCGGCTTCACGAGCAATGTTGTACTCCAAAGTTCCGTCCTGACGCTGGGCGGCAATGGTATCTCCCACATCCATCATGAACAGTTCTACACTGTACAGATTAAAGGATTTTTCCAGATCGTTCTTGTTCTTGGCCGGGTTAGCCGGATCATCTTTGAGCGTATAAGTCAATTCTGTGCCGACAAGCTCAAAACTTTCCACTTTCCCCTGCTCAAATTCGCTGACAACCTGCGAATACAGGAGGGTATCATCCCCTCTGTTGGCATCAATGATATTGGTAGAGAGCAACAACAGCAGTAGAATAACCGCAATAAATATGATGTTGCCAAAGTTTTTCTTTTTCAAAGGATCTTACCCCCGTTATTTATTGTATACCGACTCTTTAAGTACCCCGACATACGGCAGGTTCCGGTATCTTTCCGCATAATCCAATCCGTACCCGACTACAAACTCATCAGGAACCACGAACCCAACATAATCCAGCGGCACCTCTACCCGATGACGTTCGGGCTTCTCCAGCAACGAACATAGTTTCAATGAAGCAGGCCCGCGACTGCGAAGTATTTCCATAACATGTGACAAGGTAACGCCGCTATCCAGAATATCTTCCACGATCAGCACATCTTTACCTGCAATATCCACATCCAGATCCTTAATGATCTTGGCACGGCCTTGCGTTATCGTTCCCTTGCCGTAACTGGAAACACACATAAAGTCAATGGCAATCGGAATATCCACGGCACGCATTAAATCACTCAGAAAAACGCATGCCCCTTTTAATATACTAACCAACAACAGATCTTTTCCCTGATAATCCTTTGAAATCTGTTTGCCCAACTCAGAAACTTTTGCTTTTAACTGTTCCTCGCTGATCAAAACCGATTCAATATCTCTTTTCATCCTTGCTGTTCCTCCACTGTCAAATTGACAAAAGGTTCATTTTCCTTCGCCTGAAAAGGTGCAGCCACACCGATTCCGTAGATCCATACGACCTGCCCATCCTTTACCAGCATCGGCCAAGAGGGACGCAGATCTCTGGGAATCTTCTTTTCAATATACAACCGCCGTACCGATTTGGTACCAACACCGGGAATGGCATATACATCCCCTTCCTCGGCGGCGCGAAGTACTGCACCCTCCACGGCATCAGCTCGCATGCTGTACCGACGGGAATAATGATCCTCCTCCATGCGGATACGGTACCGACCAAAATCCGTCGGCTCACCGGTAAAGGCAATCGGATCGGGTGCCGGCATCGGCTCAATCAACCGTAAAAAGCCATAAGAGATAGAAAGAAAGTGCGCCGCATCCACCGGAATCTGCGACACCGACTTGCCCGCTTCGATCTCATCCTGCAAACGGGAGAGCAGATTACGATCAGCCTCCAGCCCCTGATCCTCCAAGAAGGCACGCAGAGTAGCAAACCGCTGTGAAGGCGGATCCTGAGCCAAGGTCGATACATCCAACCCCTGCTCGGTCAGCAGTTGATGGTATCTCTCCTGTCCCGCTTTAGTCTGCTCGGCATCAAGCGATGCCGCCAATTTGGAAAATCGATTGATATTATCCAGCGCCGCCGCATTGATCATGCACAGTTCCGGCAATACATGATGCCGTATGCGGTTACGGGCATAGGTAACGTCCGCATTGGTCGAGTCATTCACATACTCCAAATGGTTCGTTTTGCAATACTCCTCAACATCCACCCGATACTGGTGAATCAAGGGACGAACGACATCGGCCGTCTTGGGCGAAATGCCGGAAACCCCACGAATTCCCGTGCCTCGAATCAGATGAAAGAGCACCGTTTCCGCGTTATCGTTTGCCGTATGCGCCGTAGCGATCACCGCATTTTTCTTCTGCTTTACAATGCTGCGCAGAAAGTCGTAACGCGCCAGCCGTGCGGCTTCTTCAATCCCAACGCTTTGATCTTTAGCCAAGTGCATAACATCGGCACTGCCCTTAACAAAGGCAATATCCCATTTCTTGCAAAGATTTTCCACAAATTCGGCATCGGCATCGCTTTCGCTGCCGCGCAGATTGTGATTGAAATGGGCACATATCAGCTCAAACCCTTGTTGCAAGGACATCAGCCGAAGCATATCGAGCATACACACCGAGTCAGCTCCGCCCGAAACGGCAGCCACTACGGTATGTACCCCATCAAACATCTTATACTCTTCGATTGTTTTCTTAATTTGATTGATCATGATGCTTCTTGTCCAGATTAAAGAATTTTGTATGTTTACCAACCCACAGCAATTCTGCCGTACCGCAACGACCGCGACGGTTTTTTCCCACGATCGCCTCAATGACACATTTATTTTCCACATCGCCCGAGGTCTGATTCTCGTTGTGCAGGAAAATAACGATATCGGCGTCCTGCTCGATCGAACCCGATTCACGTAGGTCAGACAGTTTCGGCTTGCGGTCCGGTCCCTGATCGGCCGCTTTACGCGACAACTGCGACAGGCAAATGACCGGTACATCCAGTTCTTTGGCCATCAATTTCAGAGCACGGGTCATTTCACTGACGACCTGCACGCGGTTCTCATTTTTACTGCCCGAGTTCATCAACTGCAAATAGTCAATAACGACCAATCCCAGATTCTTGACCCGACGCAACTTCGCCTTCATCTGCGACACGGTAATATCACTGGTATCATCAAAATACAGCGGAGCCGTGCTTAAATACTTACCGGCTTCGGCGATATTGGACCAATCCTTCTCATCCAACGCCCCCGTCATCAACCTGCCGTTATCCACCAAAGCCTGCGAAGCGATCACACGGTCAACCAACTGCGCACTGGACATTTCCAGCGAAAAAAACACAGTGGTGAACCCGCGCCGTACCGCCGCCTGTTCACAAATATTGAGCGCAAATGCCGATTTACCGACTGCAGGACGAGCAGCCAGAATGATCAACTCACTCTTACGCATACCACCGTTGAGCATACTGTCAATATCCGCAAAACCGGTAGGAACACCCAGCAATGCCGTATTGTCTTCCTCAGCCAGTTTCCCGTAACGCTCAATGGCGTCCATGTACCCCTCGTTGATGGAGTACAGTCCGGTATTGACACGACCGTTGGCAATATCATAGATCGTTTGCTCGGCATGCTCCAAAATCATGGCCGATTCCTCGGCCCCCTCTTCACTTCGGGAACGGATGGTATCCGCCGCCGCGATCAGTTGCCGCAATACCGCCTTATCGGCTACGATCTTGGCATAATTGACGGCATTCTCGGTCGAGGGTACGACCTGCGTTAGCTGTAACAGATATTGCTTTCCCTCTTCTTCCGAAAAGATACCGGCCGCCTTGACCTCATTGAGCAGGGTAACAAAGTCGATCGGCTTGTTGGCCACATGCATCGCCAGCATAACGTCATAGATACGCTTATGGCTCTGCGCATAGAAATTATCCGAGTTTTTGAGTATGGGAACGATCGAATCGAGTACCGACGCATCAATGATGATAGCGCCCAGCACCGACTGCTCTGCCTCAAAACTGAAAGGCAGTTTTTGTGCGATCTCCATCGTCTGTCCTCTCTTTTACAGTTCTTTAACCGCTACGTTGACCTGCGCCGATACAGCGGTATGCAATTTCACAGTAACCGTATATACGCCGGCACCCTTAATGGTGCCTTTCATATCGATCTTCTTTTTATCCACAGCAACGCCCAACGATTTTTCAATCGCCTCGGCAATTTCCTTTACGGTGATCGAGCCAAACAGTTTCCCATTCTCTCCCATCTTAGCCGTCAGCGTAACCGTCTTCCCTTCGATCTGTGTTGCCAGATCCTGTGCCGCTTTGAGCGCCATTTCCTTATGATGTTCTTTCGCCGCATTCTGGGTATTCATCGTGTTAACATTGGCATTATTGGCTTCAACGGCCAATCCTCTGGGCAGCAGAAAATTGCGTGCATACCCATCCGATACGTTGACCATTTGCCCTTTCTTACCCTGTCCTTTTACATCCTGTTGAAGAATTACTTTCATTGTTCTTCTCCTTCGTCTTCATCTTCATCGTCTTCATCATCGGCCACGTCCAACTCCTCCGACGCTTCGGAATCATTACCGGGCTTCATTTGCTGCATACTGTTCCATTGTTTCATTCGTTCACTTTCCTGCATCATGTCCCGTTCTCCGCGCAAACGGCGCCGCAGATCAGCTATGCTGTCGATCACGCCCACTGCCACATAGGCAAGAGCCAACGAGATGGGAATCCCGACTGCCGTCAATGTCACCAGAATACCCGTCAACACTTTCGAACCGGTCTTGGTTGCCCGACGGGTAAATAAGGTATAAACGGTAAAGGCACCACACAGCAAAAGCGGCAATTCAAAAGCCGTCATTAAGTTATCCAAGACACTACCCGTCGTCCCCTGTACGAAAAAGGAGAGGATAAACGATGCCAAATAGACTACACCGATTCCTGATGGCAGGCGCAATTTCCAGATCGGCTCAACGGCCATTCTGTCCCGATTCTTCTTGCCTAACAGTACTTTAGCCAACATTTGAGAGGCATAGGTAATGATAAAGAGCAAACTCATGGCAAAACCGGGCAATACCGCAAAGACCGCGTCCAGATACATATTTTTTGCCGTGAGTACAGCCGTAATGGCTTGATCGATCTCTTCAGGCGTCATTTGCGTGGTCTGTGCAGCGGTGAGCATCGGCTCATACATCGCCTCGTCCAGCCCCGCCTTGATCTGGCTGAGAGACGGAAGCAATCCCGAAAAATCAAAGGCGCCTCGGGTGGCATACAAATATAAAGCCAACACACCAACGGCAGCAACGGCGCCGGACAGAGCCGGCACACCGACCGTAACGGCTAACGGCTTCTGATTGGTCAGGCAAATGCGCATCGCAATCACAAGCCCCGCTAACAACGCCAGCGTAACCAAAGCATACCCCACCGAATCGGTGCGCAGATACAAGACGGGCGCCGCTAACAATAGGGCCGCATATCCCGCCTTGTCCCACAATAAGGAACCGGCCAACAGAAAGGCCGAGGCAATGGCACAAACAAAGAGGAGAATCAGCGGATCTTTAGCGGCAAATACCAGCGCAACCAACCCGACAAGACTGTATAAAATTGACGGAAGAATACGAGGTTTGGTTTCCATAATAACTCCATGAAAATTCAAGTTCATTATATTATAGCATTTCAAACGCAAAGAAACAAGTCGTAAAAGGCTGAATTTCTTGTGAAAAATAAAAAAAATTGCCGGTATCGAACGATACCGGCAACGATTCGCGGTTATTTACCGAGCCAATATATTCAAAACAACGGTAAGAATCACGAGCAGAAGCGATACAACGATCGTGATCTTATTATAGATCGAATTCTTGGTATTACCCATATTTCCCTGAAAAACGCTCTCGCCGGAAAGGGCACCCAGACCCGACTGCTTGCTCTGCTGGATCATGATTACAGCCAGTTCCACTACCGCCAGTACGATATATACGATTCCAAGGATATTTACCCAAATATTATCTGTCATTTCTTCATTCCTCCATTCGACGTAGAGATATCATACCACAGGAAAAAGGAAAAAGCAAGAAAAACTTTCTATTCCTTTCATATTTTTATTTATCACCCGGTGAAACGACACGCGTTCCCGATATCAGATCATGCAACATCCGCCCATCGGTAACAAAATATAAGACGCAGCCAAGTCCCGCGACTCCGATCGATACCGTCAAAGCCAGCGCCCGAATCAGCGCCCGAACATACCCTACCTCTCCGCCGGTACGGGTATTGACCACTTCAATTTTAAGACAGCGCTGTCCCCATGTGGCGCGCCGCGCACCGCCGACCGTCCATGTGAAATACGCTAAAAACAAAACCGGCAACAAATAAAAGGAAATACTGTAGGTCAACTGAAACAGAACAAACCAAACACCGAGCAAAACCAGCAGATCAATACCCATAGCCGCTGCACGGTCAGCAAACGAGACCGCTTTATGTTGCGGGGGCAACTGTCCGCTTTCCTCGGTACGGTTCACCGCCGCCCCGCAAACGGGACATACGCTGTCCTGTGCCGAAATATCCGAACCGCATTTAAAGCAAAACATAATCTCACCTCTGTATCTATTATATCATCTTTTTTCCGCTTGTAAAGCGTTGACAAGTGTCAAAAAAGCGAATAAAATATGAATTATAGGTGAGGTGACTGCAAACATGCAACAAAACAACCGCTCGTATCCCCGTCGTTTATGGCGTATCACTTGGATCTCCTTGATCGTTTTTTTTGCCGTTGTCCTAATCGGCGCCCTTCTCATTGCCGAACCGTGGGTATCCGATTCGACAGAACACACCATAGCCCCAAAAACTTCGGATATGGGGTTGATCGAACTATCCTTAGGAGAGGAATACGTATTTGACATTCCGCTGGGTGCCAATGAGATTTTATCGGCGATCGATTCCGAACACCCCTTGGTGATCGAACCGATCGGATATGGGGTGCGCGCCCGCGGCGCCAAGACCGAAGTGGCCGTTACGGTAACCACCCGTGAAGCGGTCATGTCGGGACAAAGCAAACGCATCATATTTTTCGGGCAGGACTACTCTGAACCTTATTATAATCTGCGCCGCGCGCTTCGGTCC
>JAZNYQ010000095.1:0-2116 GCA_045594545.1 Eubacteriales bacterium
GAACGACATGGCTACGATCCGACTTCCGTTTTGAGCCTGATGCTTGGTCAGGTCGATCGCCTCGGAAAAGGTAACGGTCAACTCTACCTCTCCCGTAATCTCCACATCGGTAATGGTAATCGGCGCGTTCGGATCGATCAGGTCTACCGGCATCAATATTCCATCATATCCCGACTGGATCTTATTTCCTAATAACTGTCGGTTTGTCGTACTGGTAATATTGTGGATCAACCGATTGCTTTCAATGAAGAGAGAACCGTCCCGATTATCGGTCTCTTCAATACAGAAACGAATCGAGTAGTCCTTCGCCATATACTCCGGCAAATTCTCCTCATTCACAAGCGCCGCCACATCCAGATTTTTGTCAAAAGTAACCAGCATTTGCGTCGGATCGATCATAACCCATTCCACCGCATTCCACTGTTGAACGGTGTTATTGAGTGCCTTGTTGGTCTTCTCATTTCCGTTCTCATCATACTGGATATTGCCGTTGGCATCCTTGCAGATCTTCTCGGTAGTCTCTTCACCGGTCAGTTCATTCAGATACATTTTATTGCCATTGGCGTCACACCGTCTGGAGTTGGTGGTCATCTCGTCTGTCGTCTTGTTATAATAGGCAACACCCAGATCGGCATCCGATACCAAGCGCAACCCGATATACGGCTTGCTGATCTGCTCATTACGGATCACAACCGCTTGACTGAAGGTTACCAAAACCCGATTGACACCGTGCTGCTCTACCGATGCAATATAAGGATTATACGTGCCGGCAAATCCATCCGTCACAAAGAACGGCCCATCGGATATCGACAGATGCAGGCAATCATTCCACACGCTCTGCGTAGGAGACGCAAACGGCTCACGGCTGGCCAGTAAGCGGCGTCCCTGTGCATTGGTAAAATCGTTGATCAGCCCGTCACGTTGCATCATGCCGGCCTTGGATTCGATGGCAAAATTCAGTTCGTATCCCTTAGCCTTAAATTCTTTTTCCCAAAGAGCATACATGGTTGAAAAATCGATCGAAATTTTATTTCCATCCATGTCACGGGCATTGGACCAAGTAAGGGTAAGGATCCATTCGTCATCGGCATTCCCTTCACAGGGCACGAAAGTACCGCCCCACTGATAGTATTTGCCATCGCCCAGGAACGGACTGGTCCAGTTATTGCAAACCATATGCCCCGTACTGTCCGTCATGCGGATACCGGCAAATTCCACCGTGCCCGTCATCTCTTCGGAAAAGGTGATCTTCATTTGCGTTTCATTGAGTATCTCGTGCTTAACTGCCTTTATCGGCGTAAGCGATACCTGCGTATCGGCCAGATCCTCGCGCACGACCTTCATATAAGCCCCATCCGAATCGGAATTGGCGCGCAAGATGCGCTTCCCGTCGTGCGAGGTTACGTTATCTACATACCCCTTGATATCTCCGTCCGATCCGCTCTGTTCCACGCCGGCAACCAGTATCTTACCGTAATGAATGGAATCTTCATCCCAGACCGCCGCCATCAGATCATACAGGCTCACCAAGTCCTGCCGCTCGTTTCGGTAGGTATTATAAAATTGCGTAGCCCGCCAGATCTTATAACCACCGTTTGCCGCATCCAAACTTTCCTCAACAGGCGTTAGGGTACCGTACCAACTGTATTTGTGCAACGGACGGGTATCCGACAACCAAACCTGCGTACTGTGCATGTTGAAATGCTCATCGGCAAAGCCAATCACCGCCTGCGCTGCTGTACCGTCATATCCGTCGATAACCACACCGATCGGGAAGGTAAACTGCAAGGTGTTTCCGTCCACCACCGTCACGTCGGTCATCCCCTCGATCGGATTGGGATTGGCAATGTCAAAATAGGCACCGTCATAACTGGTCACACGCTTGCCCGGCTTATTGGCGATCAGATAGTTACGCGCAAGCACGTCATCCTCGCCGCTTGCGTAAACGGCATCCACCGTAAGCGTAGCCCCACGACAGGTACTGTCCTTCACGATCTCTTCAAAACAGATCTTCAGAGTCAGATCCGCCGTTTCTTTTCCCTTTAATACCGACCATTCAGCCCCATCCGGAAGGGTAGCTACAAGTTTATGCTCCGTTAACCCGTACGGGCGGAAA
>JAZNYQ010000096.1:0-3064 GCA_045594545.1 Eubacteriales bacterium
AAAACGGTTGGCTTTCGCCCTTCTCATATCCTCTGTCTTTCCAATATTCAGCAAAGGCTTTCGCCGCTGCACGACGTTCCGTATCTTTCATTGGTTAATCCTCGCTTTATTTTCTTCACCATAGGCGATTCTGAAATAATCTAAATAAGTTTTAAATGTATCCTGTGCGGAAAGGCAGGTGTCGGTTAGGTATCCTTTTTCCTGGTTCCATTCCTTCAGTCCGCGATAGTAGAACATTTTGATTTTATCTTCGATGATAAACGGTACAATGCCGTGTTTTAAACATTCCTTAAACATAATGAGTCTGCCGACACGACCGTTACCGTCTTGGAAGGGGTGGATGCATTCAAACTGCACGTGGAACTCAATAATATCGTGGAGAGTTACATTCTCTTTGCTGTTATAATCGGCAAGGAGTTTTTTCATTTCAACCGACACATTTTCGGGGAGAGTTGTTTCCATACCACCAACCTCGTTAGGCAGCTTTTTATAAGCGCCAACGGCAAACCAGTCTTTTTTAGAATCACTTGTACCGGTTTTCAGAATAAAGTGCAAGTGTTTTATAAACTTTTCGCTTAGTTGCGATTTTGCACTCTCAATGATTTCGTCGATACAGCGGAAGTGGGTAGCGGTTTCGATAATATCGTCAACACGCACACCTTCCTCAGTTAAGCCGATGGTATTAGTTTCAAATATATAACGAGTCTGATCGTGAGTAAGGCGACTGCCTTCGATGTGATTGGAGTTGTAGGTCAGTTCGATCTGTATTTTATGATAAATTCCGCCGTGGGTCTGACTGCGCTTTTCCTCTTTCAAAATATCAAGCAAAGTCTGTGGCGCAGGTTTACCTTTATTGCTTCTTTCCGGTTTTTCCGCATTTTCAGGAATGTTCCATGTTTTGCCCGTAAGGAAAGCACCCGGGACACGACCTGCGGCACAATAATTCCGAACGCTACGCTCGGATGTGTTCCAAAGCAAAGCCATCTCTTTAACGGATAAATATTTCATATGCAGACCTCCAAATTTACTATTTATAGTATATTATGTTATCGGCAATATGTCAATACGGTTAAAACAATTTCTGCTTGTATTTTTGCCGATAGCGGCATTTTTATACAAAACAAAACCAACCAGCATAATACTGATCGGTTTTGTTAGCACTCGTCAATCGGCTTGTTTCATTGGATATTCGACAACCCGCCTTTTTTCCGGTGTCTTTTTATGCTTGGGAGAGGTATTGTTTGGGGGTTTGGCCGAATGTGCGTTTGAAGGTGCGGATGAGGTTGCAGGCATCGGTAAAGCCGCATTCTTCGGCTGTTTGTTGCTCGGTTTTTCCTTGCCGCAGAAGGGTTAGCGCGTTTTTTATTCGGCAACGGGTGAGGTATTCATTCACCGTAATGCCAACATATTTTTTGAACGCGGTCATCAGTGTAGTGCGGCTGACGCCTAACATTTGCGCCAGATCTTCGGCCACAATGCGGTCGGTATAGTGGGCGCTGATATACGTTAAGGCTTCGGTCACACACGGCGGGATCATGCCGCTGTCGGACTCGTTGGGGACGGCATCCTGCACCAAAGAGAGGAAATACATCACCAACATTTTCTGCCGAAATTGACTGTTTTCAGCCTGAATTTGCTCAAAAATTGCCAAAAACTGCTCGGCTTTTGCCTCATTTAGGCGTAAAATCCGCCCGTTTTTGCCGAAAATCGTCATGATTTTTTGCAGTTGCGGCAGGAAATCGGCCAGAAAATCGGCCGAAAAGACCAAATTTTTGCGCTTATACAACAACTCCGTATCAAAGGTGATATAGTGGGGCGTCATAGGGCGCATGAGCACCAGACGGGGATGCTCCCCGCCGTCGGCCAGATCGGGCAACAACACATTCACTCGCCCCGACAGGATCAAACTGATCTCATAATATTCGTGCATATGATAATCGGTCATCTGCGGCCGATACCCCTCGTACCCATCGACCCGTATATCCGTCCACTGACTTTTATAACCAAACTGTGCCAACGCTACCGACATACTCTCACCCCTTTTCCCCTATTATATCAAATAAATTCTTTATTTACAACGAAAAATATATATGCTATAATGATTTTGCGACACAATTTAATTTTCTAATCGTGCAAGTATGTATTTTTATTAACGGTAAAAATGCATGCTCTTTTTCGCATACTTGCATGAGTTAGTGAAATTGTGTCGCAGCAATCGGAGCTATGCGTTTTTCGTGCGCAGCTTCGGCTGCGCACTTTTTTATTTTTGGAGGAAGTCAAATGGCACAGATCGCCGAAATTATCAAGTACGAGGGTGACAACAGCACCTTTATCTGGAAGCACCCGAGCGAGGATTTTAACAGTCTTACTCAGCTAATCGTGCACGAAAGCCAGGAGGCCATTTTCTTTATGAATGGGCAGGCCCTTGACCTGTTCGGCCCCGGCCGCTACACTCTGGAAACCCAGAACATTCCTAAACTCGGAAAGTTGCTAAACCGCACTACCGGTGGGGAAACTCCATTCCATTGCGAGGTCTACTTTATCAATAAGACCGAACAGATGAATATTAAGTGGGGCACCGATTCCAAGGTGCAATACATCGAGCCTACATACGGATTCCCTATTTCCATCGGCGCCTCAGGTGAGATGAGTTTGCGCGCGGAAGATAGCCGTAAATTGCTTGTGAAATTGGTAGGGACGGAGAACTTCCTCGGGCAGCAAAAACTGGTCGGCTTCTTCCGTTCTTTCCTGATGACACGAGTCAAGACCTATATTGCACAGGTGATCAAGACCAATGCCATCAATATATTTGAGATTGATGAAAACCTCACTTTGTTCTCGAATGCAATTAAAAATCTGCTTGTTGGTGACTTTTCGGATTACGGTGTATCGCTGGAGCAATTCTTTGTTACCAATGTTGCCAAGCCCGACGGCGACAGACAGTACGAAAAATTCAAGGAACTTCACTTCCGTCAATATGCCGATATTGCAGAAGCAAAACTCCGTCAACAGACAGACATTATCTATGCGCAAACCGAGGCGCAAAAGACGGTGATCGCCTCTC
>JAZNYQ010000097.1:0-2749 GCA_045594545.1 Eubacteriales bacterium
TCAACCACTATGCTCTTACCGTGATTTATGTACACATTAGATGCGGAATATCCTTCACTTATTGCTGTGTGTTGCGTAAACAACAAAGGATACCACGGTATGATACATGCCAAAAGCAACAGAATCCCCATCAGACCAATCGACACAATCCTGCGCAATTTTGCCTTCTTACGCAAAATTACCCACAAAATAACAGCAAGCATACCAATTACAAAAATCAATATCATCGGCATGCTGCGAACCGGTATCACCGCTTGATCAAAGCCAGCCAGCATCTCAACCATGCCCAACACAAATTCGGCAACAATACGAACCAGAAAACCTACAAAATCACCGAGAAAAGGAATCCAGCACAGACAACAAAACAGAGCGGAACCGATCAAGACAAAAACGACGGGATAGTTGACGATACTCATTGCCGGAACACTCAATATTGACAATTCACCAAAGCAAAACACCAAAATCGGCGCTGTAAAAACAGCACTACTAACAGAAACGCAGATCAGGGAAAGATTCTTACGCTGCGATTTGGATAATACTTTACGGCATAAAACAAATTGTTCCAATACGGGTGATAACAACAAAATTCCCAGTGTAGCCGCTCCCGAGAGTAAATACGACGGTTTCACGACATGGAATGGAAAAATAAGCCCAATCACTATAAGAGCCAACCCAAGCGAGTTAATAGAATCTGCCTCTTTATCCCCTAAGCGCCCCAGCAGCAAAATTACACTCATAATTGCGGCTCGCAATACCGACATGGAAAATCCGGCAAGAACCACAACAAGTCCAACAAATAACAAGGAAACTATCGTCATAATTTTCCAATTCGCATTCGCTTTGGAAAGCAAATATGAGATCATTCCGTTTAGCACAGACAGATGCAATCCGGAAACGGCCATGATGTGAGATAGTCCTGTTCTTGAAAAATTCATTTGCATAGCCATCGGCAGATCGTCGGACTCACCCGTCAAAACGGATGCTGCAAACAACCCCTCGTCACTACCAATCCGTACCTGTAACAGCGTGATAACCTCTTCCCGAAAATCATTCAAACGGTGCATCAAAGTTTTGCGATTCGGGTCTCTGAGCCTTAGAATAGTAACAGAATCCGCAACAAAGGTACCGCTTCCTCCGTTCTCGGCGCGACGTAGGATAAATTCCACATCTGCCACATCATAGGGATTTATCTGATATCCATAGGCCGGTATGTATGTTTCGCCATACAGCTGAAATGCTTGTCCATTGTAAGACGCATGATCTACCTTCGCCGTCCAGTATCCGGAATGATTTTCCAAGAACACAACCTGAGCAGTGACCTTCTGGGATTCATACAGGGAAACAGGATGATTATAGATTTCATATTGTATTAAAAAGGTTCCGGCCGCTATTACAGCAGATGTCAGCACGAAAAAAGTTTTAATCAATTTCTGACGATACCGAAACCAGCTCACAACTCCAAGGGCAAGCAGTAGCATTGCACAAAAGACATACAAAACAAATCGCGGCATATAATTTGCCGCGATTAATGTCGGAATCATTCCTGCAGCAGCCCATATAGCCTTTCGACGCATAACATCATCACTCGCAATCTCACTACTGCTATTTTACCAAATTCCAAACAAAAAGACAATATATTATTACATATTATCGACGTTTTAATGCAAAATGAACCCCCCAAATGCACCCGAATCCACTTACCAATCCGCCTAATAATAAATACAATAAGGATTTCAAACTCAAGACTGACGTATGGGCACCGTTAACAATAAAACTGACCAGGAGAATTAAGATAAACATACATCCGGCATGTACTGCTCCCCAAATCAATCCTTTTTGTTTTCTGGTAATGCCCACAATAAAGGCCCCGACAAACCAAGAAATGGCCAACATTAAACCAAGGATCACGCCACTCATTTTGTCGGAGATTCCAACCTTTGCCGAGACACCGGAAAAGACAATAAGCAAAATAAGAAGCATTCCTATGCTTATCCCTACTCCCATCAGCAGTGAAATCCAAGCCGAGAATTTAATATGTTTTTTCATAATAACAACCCCGAAATCTTTTTAGTAAAAGATATTCGGGGTTGCCCGTTTATATTCCGAGATCACTTACTTGTTTTTGCGAGAAAACAGTCCCTTTTTCTCTTTTTTAGGAGCGACCTCTTCAAAATCGTCGTCATCCTCATAATCCTCATCATCATCCACATCCTCAACAGGGACTTCGAGAGGAATTCGGGTCTGGATAGCCCAACGTTTTACGCGAAGGCGAGTCTTATCGCCTCCGGTTTCTATTACGATCTCTTCATCGCCGTCTTTTGCCGTAATCACGACACCGGAAACGCCACCGATTGTAATGATCTTATCACCGATATCCACACTGCTGCGCATGGCGGCTTCTTCTTTTTCACGCTTTTTCTGCGGGCGGATGGTAAAGAAATACATGACGGCAAACATCAGGATCATGACAATGATCATACTGCCTCCGCCACCGTTGCCGGCCAGAAGGAATTTCATGTTCATATTCGTATTCCTCCGCTTACTTATCAGCCTTCTTGGACTTCTTTGCCTTTACCGGCTTATCCTCTGCAACTGTTTTATCGTTTTTATCATCTTCAACTTCTTCTACTACTTTACCCTGGATCGCCCAACGTTTAAGGGTAATACGGGATTTATTGCTCCCTGTTTCAAAAATAACCTCATCATCCGCATCATTGGTAGCAATGATACGACCGGTCATACCGCCGAT
>JAZNYQ010000098.1:0-34161 GCA_045594545.1 Eubacteriales bacterium
TCCAAAAAAATTCCCTTGCAGAGATTAGTGAAGAGTGAAAAGTGAAGAGTGAAGAGGTAAAAAAATATCCTCGGAATACTCCGAGGAATTTTTTTGGTTGCGGAGGCAGGACTTGAACCTACGACCTTCGGGTTATGAGCCCGGCGAGCTACCAGACTGCTCTACTCCGCGATATGAGATTGAAGATGGTGCCGGAGACCGGGGTCGAACCGGCACGGGCGAATGCCCACGGGATTTTAAGTCCCGGGCGTCTGCCAATTCCGCCACTCCGGCACGTTCGTATCTCCAATGCTCAATTATTATAGCACTCTTTTTGCGCCGTGTCAACAGCAAATCGTGTCGAATGAAAATAAATTTTAAAAAAGAGCACCTCGATCGAGGTGCTCCGAATTATTCCTCAAAACGGAAAGAGCCCGAAAGCAGAACGGTGCTCTCTTTGCCCACCGTCAGCATCCCGCCGTCGGTATGACCGCGGCGCACCGTGCCGTCTGCCGTTTGGATGCGGCATTCACCTGCCCGCACCGCCGTCACAAAGGGAATATGCCCCGCCATTACGGCCAGTTCTCCCTCGGTACCGCGCAGGCATAAACGGGTAATCTCGCCGTGGAACACATCCCCGTCGGGCGATGAGATTTTCAGCATAAAGGGCGTCATGATGCCACCTTCTTGGCTTTCTCTACCGCCTCGTCGATGGTGCCGACAAAGAGGAAGGCCGACTCGGGCAGATCGTCATGCTTGCCCTCAATAATCTCCTTAAATCCGCGAATGGTCTCGCTCAGCGGCACATAACAGCCGGGAATACCGGTGAATTTCTCCGATACGTCAAACGGCTGGGAGAGGAAACGCTGAATCTTACGGGCCCGCCCGACCAGCAGTTTGTCCTCATCCGACAACTCATCCATACCCATGATGGCAATGATGTCCATCAACTCCACATACCGCTGCAAAATGCGCTGCACCTCACGGGCTACCGCATAGTGTTCCTCGCCCAAAATGTCGGGGGAGAGGATACGGCTGGTCGATTCCAGCGGATCTACCGCCGGATAAATGCCCTGCGAAGCAATGTTACGGGAGAGTACCGTGGTCGCATCCAAGTGGGCAAAGGTGGTGGCCGGCGCCGGGTCGGTCAGGTCGTCCGCCGGCACATAGACCGCCTGAATGGACGTGATGGATCCGTTCTTGGTCGAGGTAATGCGCTCCTGCAAGGTGCCCATCTCATTGGCCAGCGTCGGCTGATAACCAACGGCGCTGGGCATGCGCCCGAGCAGGGCCGAAACCTCAGAGCCCGCTTGGGTAAAACGGAAAATGTTATCAATAAACAGCAGGACGTCCTGCTTCTCTTCATCACGGAAATACTCGGCCATGGTAAGACCCGACAGTGCCACCCGCATTCTCGCTCCGGGCGGCTCGTTCATCTGCCCGTATACCAGCGTGGTGTTGGACAGTACGCCCGACTCCCGCATCTCGTTATATAAGTCGTTGCCCTCACGGGTACGCTCGCCCACGCCCGTAAAGACCGAAAGGCCGCCGTGCCGCTTGGCTACGTTGTTGATCAGTTCCATGATCAGCACCGTCTTGCCAACGCCCGCCCCGCCGAACAGACCGATCTTACCGCCCTTGGAATAGGGGCAGATGAGGTCAATAACCTTAATGCCCGTTTCAAGGATCTCGGTCGAAGTGGCCAGTTCGCTGTAGGCAGGCGCTGCGCGGTGAATGGTCATCCGCTCGGCATTCGCCGGCGCGGGCTGATTGTCTACCGTATCCCCCAGCACGTTGAAAATACGCCCCAAGGTATCCCGCCCTACGGGCACCGAAATGGGATGCCCCGTATCGGTAACGGCCGTGCCGCGCTGTAACCCGTCGGTCGAAGACATGGCAATGCAACGCACCACGTTATCGCCGATATGCTGCGCCACTTCTACTGTCAGGGTGCGCTCACCAATGGGCATGGTCAGCGCCTGATAAATGGCAGGCAATGTGCCTTCTTCAAATAAAACGTCTACAACAGGCCCCATGACCTGGGAAACCCGTCCCATGGTTTTCGACATACTCTTTCTCCTTATTCTAAGCCGCTGCCGGCTACGATCTCGGTAATCTCCTGCGTAATGGCGCCTTGACGGGCTCGGTTGTACTCCAACCCCAGCCGATCGATCATCTCCTGCGCGTTCTTGCCCGCGCTGTCCATCGCCACCCGCCGTGCCGCCACTTCACAGGCAAAACTCTCCTTGACACAGGCAAGAAGCATCCCCGCCACATATTCGGGAATCATGGCGTTGAGCACCGTCACTTCATCCGGCTCAAATATGGCATTGGCCGCCTTGGCCTCGGTTCGTGCCAGCGGCAATAACCACACCACCCGCGCCTCCTGCGACATGAGCGAATGGTATTCACTGCAAACAATACCGAATCGGTCAAACTCGCCCTCACAAAAGCCCCGACAGGCCTCCTCGGCGATCTCCCGCGCCTGCTCATAAGAGAATTTCTCGGCATAGGAAAGAGAACCCTTGTAACGGTCACAGGCACGCTTGCCTACGGGAATGACCTCGGCCTGCGGATACTCGCGCATCAGACGGAAAATGTTGGCATTGTAGCCGCCCGCCAATCCGCGGTCACCCGCCACGACCACCAAACGCATCCGCCCGCCCTCACGAACCTGCATGTACGGGCTCTTGCGGCATTCCTCGTACCCGCCAAGCAAGGCCACCGTGTCCGATAAGGCGTGGGCGTACTGCTTGCCCTTGATCATGCTGTCGGTCGCCCGACGGATCTTGGACGAGGCCACCAGCCCCATCGCCTTGGTCAGATGCAGAGTCGAATCGACGCTCTTGATGCGGGTGCGTAACTGCTTGATGTCGGCCATATCCTTACCTCGCCATGCGGGACAGGGCATCGGTCAGACGGGCAATGTCCTCGTCCTCCCAGTATCCCGCCTCCACACGGGTCAGGAAATCGGCGTACCGATTTTCCAGCAGTTCATATAAGTCCTTTTCATAGGCCTTTACGTCCGATACCGCCACCTCATTGAGATACCCGTGAATGACGGCGTACACAATAGCCACCTGACAGCCCACACGAATGGGGGTGTTGCGCCCCTGCTTGAGCACTTCAACGATGCGCTCACCCAAGGCCAAACGCGCCTTGGTGTCGGCATCCAGATCACTGCCGAACTGCGCGAAGGACTGGAGTTCTCGGTACTGCGAGTAGAGAAGTTTGAGTTCTCCCGCCACCTTTTTCATGCCCTTTAACTGGGCCGATCCGCCCACACGGCTGACCGATATGCCGGGGTTAATGGCCGGCATAACGCCCGCATGGAACAGTTCTGTCTCTAAGAAGATCTGCCCGTCGGTAATGGAAATGACGTTGGTGGGGATGTAAGCCGATACGTCACCCGCCTGCGTTTCAATAATGGGCAGAGCGGTGATCGACCCCCCGCCGTATTCGGGCGCTACGCAAGCCGCCCGCTCGAGCAGTCGGGAATGGAGATAGAACACGTCACCCGGATAAGCTTCACGCCCGGGCGGCCGACGAATGAGCAGGGAAAGGGCACGGTAAGCCACCGCGTGCTTGGACAGGTCATCGTAAACGATCAGCACGTCCCGTCCCTGTTCGCGGAAATACTCGGCCATGGCACAGCCCGCATAGGGCGCCACGTACTGCAAAGGCGCCGACTCGGAAGCCGAAGCCGATACGATAATGGTGTAACCCATCGCCCCCGCCCGTGTCAGTTCATTGGCCAACTGCACCACCGAACTGTTCTTCTGCCCGATGGCTACGTAAATGCAGATGACATCCGAATTCTTCTGATTGATAATGGTGTCCAGTGCGATCTCGGTCTTGCCCGTCTGGCGGTCGCCGATAATGAGTTCTCGCTGACCCCGCCCGATGGGGATCATGCTGTCGATGGCCTTAATGCCCGTCTGCAAGGGCACCGAAACACTCTTGCGCTCAATGATACCGGGCGCTTCCGACTCGATCGGGCGGGTCTGATCGGTCACGATAGGGCCCTTGCCGTCGATCGGCTCACCCAGAGCATTGACCACACGCCCCAGCATCGCCTCGCCCACGGGAACGGACAGAACCTTGCCCGTGCGCTTGACCGTCGAGCCCTCGCGAATGGCGTTGGTGTCGGACAGGAGCGCCACCGAAACGCTGTCGGTCTCAAGGTTTTGCGCCATGCCGAAACTGCCGTCCTCGAACTCCAACAGTTCGCTGGCCATGCAATCCTGCAAGCCGTAAACGCGCGCAATGCCGTCACCCACCAAGATAACGGTGCCGGTCTGCTTCATCTCCATGCGCGAACGGTAATTCTTAATTTGTTCTTTTATAATATTGCTGATCTCTTCCGGTCTGCTCATGTGTGCATCACATCCTTTATCTCACGCAAACGCCGGCGCAAACTGCCGTCCAGCACCTTGCCGTCCATCTCCACGATCACCCCGCCCATAACCGAGGGATCCACCCGATAGACCGCACGCACCGTCCGGTTGGATGTCTGCTCCAGTTTTTCAAGAAGTTTTTGTTGTTGGATCTCACTCAGCGGCACCGCACTCGTGACCACGGCATCGCTCACCCGCGTCGCCGCCTGCCACAGCGCCCGATACTCCTGCGCCGCCGCCTCAAAATCATGAATATGCCCCTTTTGGCAAAGCAGTTGCAAAAAAGACAATACCGGCTCCTGCAACGCCCCGCCGAACGCCTGCTCGATCTGCCCGAGCCTTTCACGCATCGGAATGTTGGGCGAGGCGAGCAGAATGGGGTAATCGGGATTCTCCTCAAAGACATTCCCGATGACAGACAGAGCCTCGGCAAACGCATCGGTCTGCCCGCTCTCGGCGGCTACCATAAACAGCGCCGCTCCGTATTCTTTGGCAACCTCACTCATCTCAGTCACCTATCTGATCAATAAAGGAATCAATCAGGTTGCGGTGATCCTCGGTATTGATCTCACGCTCGAGCATCTTCTCGGTAAGCAGACCCGACACCTCTACGATCTCCCGCTTGATGCCGTCCTCAGCCTTACGCCGCTCCAACTGCGCCTCGGTCTGTGCCATCTGCACCATCGCCTCGGCCTTCTGACGGGCCTCTTCCAGCATCGCATCCGAGCGGAACTTGGCCTGCTCGGTCGCCTGATCGACAATGCGGTCGGCCTGCGCCTCGGCACCCGCCATTTTGGCTTCCCAATCGGACTGATGCCGCAGGGCGTCCTGCTCGGCCGTTTCGGCCGCCTGATAGCGGGCGTCCAGTTCGCTCTGCCGCTTGGCCAGGGTCGCCTTGACCGGCTTGTAGAGGAACTTCTTAATGATGAGGAACATAATAAGCAGGTTGGCCAAAGAGATCAAGATCTGCCAAAGATTGACAGATATGACATCTAAATTCTGCATGAAAGTGTCTCCCTATCAGCCGATGGCGCTGGTCAGAATGTTCACCAACAGATTGGGGGCCACGAAGATCAGCAAAATGGCAATAACCAAGGCGTACAAACCGGTGGTCTCGGCAATGGCGCAGCCCATGAGCATGGTGCTGGTCACGTCGCTCTTGCATTCGGGCTGGCGTCCGATGGCCTCGCAAGCCTTGGCTACCGCGTTACCTTCACCGACACCCGGTCCGATACCGGCGATCATGGCACAGCCGGCGCCCAGCGCACAACAACCCAAAATAATACCGATCGCAATTTCCAACATAATTCTTTTCCTCCAAGTGTTAAGATTTTTTCAGTTTCTTTTTGTTCTTTTTTGCCATATATTCTTCCAGCGGGAACCCGCCCGATACATACATCATCGTCAGCATCGCAAAAATGTATGCCTGCAGCAGTCCGCTGAAAACATCAAAGTAAAGGGAGAGCACACCGGGTATGCCGATCTGCAAAAAAGGAATCTCACCCAGCACCCCCGGCAACCAGCCCAGCACCGTTCGGGACAGCCCTTGCAAAGCGGTTCCCAACAGCACCGAAATAACGGTGCCCGACAGCACGTTCCCGTAATGACGGAAAGCCATCGACAAAGGCGTTGCGACTTCACTGATAACATTCAGCGGAGCCAGTAACGGCACAGGCTCGGCAAAACTCTTGAGATACCGTACGGGCCCGCACTTGGCTTTATAATAGGTAATCAAAATGAAAACCATCACCGCCCAGCCCGCCGTCACGTTAATGTCGGACGTCGGCGGGAACAGCCCAAACAGCGAGAGCAAACTCGAAAAGGCCGACAGCCCCAAAATGGCGGCAATAAAAGCCGAATAGCCAATGAAATACGAACCCATGTTGTTGTGGGTCAACTTGTCGGCCTGCTCCACCAGCCATTCGGCCAAGTGTTGCCGTATCGAAATGTCACGGGTCTTCAGCCCTCGTGTCAGGAACAGGCAAAGCCCCAACACCATAAGAATGACCAGCCACGAATTGACCTGTGCCTCGGTAATCGGCAGATCCTGAATGGGGAGAGGGATGGTAAAGTAGACCTGCGCCCCCGTAATGTTGATGCCCTCGGACAAGGGCTTGGTCAGGATCTTGAGTAATATCCCCGCCAACAACGGCACAAAGACCATAGATAGATAGAGGACATCCAAAAAGGTAAATTTTTTATTTTTCAGCTCGATCACCTCCACGCTTATCCAACAACGGCCGAAACGCGATGCCGATGCGGGGGAAGAAGATGGGGAGAATGACCGCCACGGTATGAAACCAAGGCAGAACCACACCCGCGATCACCAGCACCAGCATCAGCAACGTGCGGTAGGCCTGGGATACTTTCATGGCGCTTTTGGCGCCCTTTTCATCCTTGCCCAGCGCCTTTTGCACCGATAACCCCATCAGAAAGAAGTTGCCCAGCGCCGCCGTACCGCCGAGCAGATTGCCAAGCAGTACCGTGTAATCCCATCGGCGTACAACGAGAAAAACGGCATGCATCAGCACGCTGAGCACACCCACCCAAACCGCCAGATAACGGGTCTCTTTGATAATGGTCTTATCGATCGGCTTCATGTCAGTTTCTCCCTAAAAAGCAAAACGGAACCGCGCCCCTCAGACAGCTGGTTCCATGAACCAAGTATAGCATGTTCCTCTTATATTGTCAATCGTTTCCTGTAAAATATCCTCCCACGGGCCGTCAAAAATATTTTAATATGGAAGATTTTTATGTTGATTTTGTCAAAGGGAAGTGCTATAATGAGTTTGTAGTATGGGAAAAACCATGCAAAAACAAATACATTAACCCGAGATCAAGGGAGATTCCATATATGGAAAGTACAGCAAGCAAAACAAAAGAAGTGTATACGGTAGACTTGATGCATATCGTAAAAGTCCTGCTCCGCCGCTCGTGGGCCATCGTTTTGGTGGCGCTGATGGGCGCCGTTATCGGCTTTAGTTACGCCTCGTTTGCCGTAACGCCGATGTATTCCTCGTCGGTCATGCTCTATGTCAACAACGGCGTGTCGGTCGGCGGTGCCAGCTTTAGTATCTCCTCGTCGCAGATCATGGCGGCGCAGAACTTGGTAAAAACCTATACCGTCTTACTCAATAACCGCACCACCCTCGAAGCGGTCGCCGATAAGGCGGGCGTCGATTATTCGGCAGGGGCCCTCTCCTCGATGATCGAGGCGGGCGCTGTGGACGAAACCGAGATCATGCGCGTCAAGGTCACCGCTCCCGATCCGTACGAAGCGGAAAAGATCGCCAACGCCATTGCCGACGTACTGCCCCGCCGCATTTCCGAGATCATTGAGGGCAGCAGCATGGAAGTGGTTGACTCGGCGGTCGTCAGTCTAAGAAAAGTATCGCCCAGTATTACCAATTATACCGCCATCGGCTTCCTGTTAGGGTTGCTGGCCTCGGTCATGGTTCTGGCGCCGATCGCCATTCTGGACGATCGGATCCATGACGAAGAATATCTGATCAATACCTATCCGTATCCCATTCTGGCCAAGGTTCCGGCCATGGGCAACGGAAGCCATTACGGCTATCGGTATAAATCCAAAGGTTGATAAGGCGGGTGAGTGAATATGGCTACAAAGAATAAGCGCAAGAAGGCTGCATTTGCCGCGGATGTCCGCCGCACCTTGCATGAACATCTGGAATTTACCGCAAAAGAACAGTATAAACTATTGCGTACCAATCTTTCCTTTACCATTCCGGCCGAGATCAAGTGCCCGATCATCGGGCTTACCAGTGCCAACCGCGGGGAAGGTAAGAGTACCACCGCCATCAATCTGTCTTACGTATTGGCGGAAAACGGCAAGCGTGTCCTGCTCATCGACGGCGATATGCGCGTACCCAGTATCGCCAAGAAAATGGAACTGGCCGTCGCTCCGGGGCTTTCCGATCTGTTAATGGAACAGGAGTCGCTGGATCTGAGCGTGTTCCGTTCTTCCGTGTTGAGCAATTGGTATATCGTCCCCTCGGGCGAACTGCCGCCCAACCCCTCGGAACTGCTGGGCTCCCGCCGTATGGAAAACCTGTTGAATGCGTTGTCGGAGAAGTTTGATTATATCGTGGTCGATCTCCCGCCCGTCAATCTGGTATCCGATGCGCTGGCCATCTCCAAACTCATTACCGGCATGATCGTCGTCGTTAAGGAAGACCATACCGAGAAGCGGGAACTGGAGCAGTGCTACCGTCAGCTGAGCCTGTCCAACGTCAAGGTGCTCGGTTGCGTCCTAAACAATGCCAAGTCCGGTCGTGACACGTACGGCGACTATCACGATTACGATTACGATTACGGCTATGGCTACGGCTACGGCCGCCGCAAGAAGAAAAATGATTGATCTGCACTGCCATGTCCTGCCTGCTATGGACGACGGGTGTCAAACGGTGGAGGAAAGTCTGGCCGTTTTGGCGCAACTGCAAGCCCAGCAGGTCGATATGGTGGTCGCCACCCCGCATTTCCATGCCTCGCAAGAATCGGTCGCGCAGTTTTTGGCGCGTCGGCAGGAGGCCTACGCCAAACTGCAAGAGCATCTGACGGATGATCGGCCCAAGATACAACTGGGCGCCGAGGTGCGCTATTACAGCGGCATCCGCCGTCTGGAAGGTCTGCGGGATCTGCGCATACAAGGCAGTCCCCTCTTGCTTCTGGAAATGCCTCAGGGACGCTGGACCGAGTATACCCTGCGGGAAGTGGTCGAACTGGCCGATACCTGCGGCGGGCAACTGGTGCTGGCGCATATCGAGCGATACCTGAAAGAGCAGCCCAAGCGTACATGGCAACGCCTGCGGGACGCGGGGATTCTTATGCAGGTCAATGCTCCCCTTTTTGCCGATGGCCGCACGCGGCGATTGGCTTTCAAACTTTTGAAAAATCACTCGATCCACTTTCTTGGGTCGGATAGCCATAACCTGACCGATCGGGCCCCCCGCATCGGCGAGGCACAGGCCGTCATTGTCAAGAAAATGGGCGAGGATTTTGCCAACCAATGGCTCGCCTTTTGCGAGAGTTGGTTTGCCTAATATAAAAAATATTTTTTATTCAGAAAGGACCTATCATCATGAAAAAAGTACTTGCATGCATCCTGTCCCTGATCCTGGTCGTTGCGCTGAGCGTTTCGGTCATGGCCACCGGCTTCGTTAAGAGCCCCGTGCTCAACGATGCCCCCGACATTAAGGATTTCGAAACCGAAATTCCTGTGGAAGCCAACTGTAACTACGATCTGGAGATCACTCCGTACGAAGATCGTGCCGATCTGACGCCCGAAGCCAAGCAGGAGATCGAAAAGGCTTACGAAGACGTTAAGGCGAACGCCGATCTGACCAAACTGGTTCCCGACCTGACCAAGGTTGCTGAGGACAAGAAGATCGAAGCCGAAAATCTGGCCGTCAGCCAGCTGTTCGACATCAGCGAAAAAGAGTGTGCCATTCATAACGATCACGGTACCATTACCATCCATCTGACCGCCGATCTGAAGAACTTCGTAGCCCTGTTGCACAAGACCGATGCCGGCTGGGTCGTTGTTTCCAGCGCTAAGGTTACGGGCACCGATACCGTCTCCTTCTCGGTTGACGAGCTTTCTCCCTTCGCCATCGTTGTAGATGCTACCGAAGAGAAGAACGCCTCGACCGGTGACAATGCCAACCTCGCCCTCTACATCTCCTTGATGGCCGTATCGGCTGTGGCTCTGGTTGTCGTTGTCGTGGTGATGAAGAAAAAATCCAACTAAGGGGTAATCTCTATGAGAGGTGCAAAAGAGTCCGGCAAGAACCCTTTGCGCTACCTGGCCCTTTTACTTGCCGCTGTGTTTGTCGTGTCCGCATTACTGCTGGGCATGAACATCTGGGAGCGGCAGCAAGGCCTGTTCTCGGGTGAGGACGAACACGGCCAACCAACCGTCATTGATTATAACGGGGGCGAATATGTCCTGCGCGACGAACTGCGCACCATCCTGATCATGGGTCTGGACAGTTTTGAAGCCCCCGCCGACGATAACGCCTATACCAACGATCGTCAGGCCGACTTTTTGGTGTTGTTGGTGCTGGATGACGCCAATGAGAGGTGGTCCGCCATCCATCTCAACCGCGACACCATGACCCCCGTCCATGTGCTGGGCGTGGCCGGTCAGAAGATCGATACCAAAACCATGCAGCTCGCCTTGGCCCATGCCTACGGCAACGGGAAAGAGGTCAGTTGCAACAATACGGCCGACGCCGTTTCCGAGTTGCTGTACGGTGTCAAGGTCGACCATTATGTTTCCCTTACGATGGATGCCGTAGCCTTGTTTAACGATATGGTCGGCGGTGTGGAAGTCACGGTGCTCGACGATTTTACGGGCATTGATGATACGCTGATCCAAGGCCAAACGGTGACCCTTAAAGGCGAGCAGGCGCTCACCTATGTCCGCTCCCGTCAGGGCGTGGGCGACAGCACGAATCTAAGCCGTATGGAGCGCCAGCGCCAGTATATCGAGGCGCTCATTGAACAGACCCGCCGCTATATGGAGCAGGACGAGTCGTTCTCACTGAATACGGCCACCGAACTGGCCCAGTATATGGTGACCGACCGTTCGGTCAATCAGTTGCAGAAACTGATGGATAAAATGGCTGACTACCGTTGGGACGGGATTCGTACCATCGAAGGAAAATCGGAGATTGGAAAAAATTTCATGGAGTTTTATCCGGATGAACAATCTCTCAAACAGCAAGTCATTGAGGCATTAGGTAAACCAAAGGACGAGTGATGCGGCCTGTCCTTGGACATCGGCCCATGCACAATGCAAGGAAAGAATACATGGGTGCCCGTAGTCTCTCGCGACTACGGGCACACTTCGGTATCAATCGTTTGGTTTACCCTTTACAATCTCATAGCATCGCATATACCCAGACAGAGGAAAAGTATAAGTAGATTTGAGGAAATAATTGTGGAACCTTTTAAGAACAAAGTCTGGTTAGCGTCCCCCACCATGCACGGGGAGGAACTGGAATATGTCAAGCATGCCTATGACACCAACTGGATGAGTACCATTGGTGAAAATATAAATGAGATCGAGCGCCTGGTTTGTGAGAAGACGGGATGCGGCTACGCCGTTGCCCTGTCTTGCGGCACGGCCGCCCTGCATCTGGCGGTCAAACTGGCCGGCGTCAAGGCAGGGGACACCGTCTTCTGCACCGATACCACCTTTGCCGCCACGGTAAACCCCGTGGTTTATGAGCATGCCACGCCGATCTTGATCGACTCGGAATACGAAACGTGGAACATGGATCCGCAGGCGCTTGAACGGGCTTTTGAAAAGTACCCCGATACCAAGGTCGTCATCACGGTCAACCTGTACGGCACGCCCGCCAAGTATGACGAGATCTGCGCCATCGTGAAAAGGCATAACGCCATTCTTATTGAGGATGCCGCCGAGTCCTTCGGCGCCACCTATAAGGGGCGCCAGACCGGTACCTTCGGTCAATACAACACCATCTCCTTTAACGGTAACAAGATCATCACCGGTTCTTCGGGCGGCATGTTGCTGACCGACGATCGCGATGCGGCACAGCAGACCCGCCGGTGGTCGACCCAGAACCGCGAGAACGCCCCGTGGTATCAGCATACCGGCATCGGCTATAACTACCGCATGAGCAACGTGATCGCCGGCGTCGTCCGCGGCCAGTTTGCCCATTTAGAGGAGCATATCGCCAGGAAAAAGGCCATCTATGAGCGGTACAAGGCGGGCTTTGCCGATCTGCCGATCACGATGAATCCCTATCCCGCCGACGAGATGGAGCCCAATTTCTGGCTCTCCTGTTTATTGATCGACAAGCAGGCCATGTGCCCGCAACAGCGCACCGATATAGAGGCAACCTACACCAAACAAGCCGGCAAGTCCTGCCCGACCGAGATACTGGAAGCCCTCAAGCGCTGCAACGCCGAGGGGCGTCCCATCTGGAAGCCGATGCACCTCCAGCCGTTTTATCAAAACTGCCCGTTTGTCACAGCGGCGGGCACCGATGTCGGCGCCGACCTCTTTGAGAGAGGCCTCTGCCTGCCCAGCGATATCAAGATGACCGCCGAGCAGCAGGATCAGATCATTGAGATCGTAACGCATTGTTTTGATTAAATCGGTGTGAGGACTACATAATGTATGCAAAGTTTGGAAAACGCCTGCTGGACCTGACCCTGTCGGTGCTGGCGCTGCTGATCCTGTCACCGGTTCTGTTGATCCTGACAGTCGCAGGCGCCATCGCCATGAAGGGCAACCCCTTCTTCGTCCAGCCCCGCCCCGGCAAAGGCGAGAGAATTTTTAATTTAATAAAATTTCGTAGCATGACCTGCGAGAAAGATGCGGAAGGGAAACCCCTCCCTGATGATAAACGGCTTACCAAATACGGTAGGCTTCTTCGTTCTACAAGTCTTGACGAACTTCCCGAGTTGATAAATATCCTGATCGGTGATATGTCCATCGTCGGCCCAAGACCGCTTCTTGTAGAATATTTGCCGTATTATACGCCAGAAGAGCGGCATCGCCATGATGTCAGACCGGGCCTTACCGGTCTCGCCCAAGTAAATGGCAGAAATGCTATATCCAGTTGGGAAGAGCGGTTTAATTATGATCTTGAATACATAGATAACTGTACTCTCTGGCTTGACATTAAGATTCTTTTTAAAACTGTTCATAAAGTTTTTAATCGTTCGGATATTTTAATAGGAAGCGAAATTAATGCCGGTAGGCTCGATTTTGTTCGAAAAGAGAAAGAAAAAGAATATGCAAGTTTCAGTCAGAAAATTTAGTGAAGATGATATAAAGAATAAGGTTCGGTGGATAAATGACCCTTGTAACAATCAGTTTCTGCACTATGACTTACCGCTGGAGTATGAAAAAACCCTTAATTGGTATCTGAAAAATCAGGATAACACAAGTCGTTATGACGGAGTTATAGAAGTGGATTCTATTCCTGTCGGATTAATTGGGTTGATAGGTATAGACAAAACTGATTTATGTGCCGAATTTTATATTACTCTTGGTGAACAGAATTATAAGGGTAAGGGTGTAGCTAAAGAGGCCTCCTTGAAAATTTTGGAAAAAGCGTTTACTGAATACGGGTTAAAAAAAATATTCCTGTATACGGAAAAAGACAATTTATTTGCGCAAAAACTTTTTAGTGCAACTGGATTTGTTCAAAAAAAATTACTAAAGGGTCACATCATATACAATGGCAGAAAGGTGGATAGATATCTATATGAAATTACATCAGACGAATTCTCTGCCATTGCCTACACCAATACAAGAACTTTCGCTAAGGTCTAATGGTAACAGATTTTATGTCAAGCGTGATGACTTGCTGCCTTTTTCATTTGGTGGAAATAAGGCAAGAAAAGCCAAATTATTTTTTGATGATATATTAGCTGCAGAATATGACACAGTTGTTACTTATGGAAGCAGTAGCTCGAATCATTGCAGAGTAATTGCAAATATGTGTGCAAAATATGGCCTTGCTTGTTACATTGTCTCTCCGGAAGAGGATTATTGTTCAACGATTAACAGTAAACTTATAGAAATGTTTAATGCAAAGATCATTAAAGCCTCTCTAAATATCATTTCAAGCACGATTGATTCTCTTATGGATAATCTTTCAAGAGAACATAATCCATATTTCATACCGGGTGGCGGACATGGAAATATCGGAACAGATGCTTATGTGCAAGCATATAATGAGATTTGTGAATATGAAGAGAGAAGCGGAATTAAATTTGATTATATATTTTTAGCTTCAGGAACAGGAACTACACAAGCAGGCCTTGTATGTGGAAATGCCTTAAAGGGAACCACAAAAAAAATAGTCGGGATAAGTATTGCGAGGAGTACGGAAAGAGGCAGTAAAATTGTTGCAGAAAGTGTTAAAGAGTATTTTTGTTCAAATGGAATTGATGTCAAACCTCCCGAAATCATCTTTGATGACTCCTATGCTTGCGGAGGATATGGCAAATATAGTCCACAGATAGATGATTGTATTCGGAAGGTAATGAAGGAAGAGGGAATTCCTCTTAATCGCACTTATACAGGGAAAGCGTTTTGGGGAATGACAGAATATTTAAAAAACAACAATATATTTGATAAGAACATTTTATTTTTGCACACAGGTGGAGCGCCATTGTTTTTTGATGATTTAGGAGTGTAAGATGAATCTTTTGATCTTAAGCGTAGGAACCCGTAATAAAATAGTACAATACTTTAAAATAGCATTAGCTGGGAATGGGCATGTCATTGCTACCGATTGCAGTAAATATGCTCCTGCGCTTTATGATGCAGATATCTATTACATAGTTCCTCGAATTACGGACAGTAATTACATTGATACAATTCTAGATATTTGCAGGAAAGAACAAGTATCTGGTGTGCTTTCACTTATTGATCCAGAACTTTCTCTGCTTGCAAAAAATCAAGATAAATTTGAGGCTATAGGTGCAAAAATAATCGGCTCAAGCTATGCGTTGTGCGAAATGACCCTAGATAAATGGGAAATGTTTAAGTGGTTATCTTCACATGGATATAACTGCGCAAAAACCTATATTACATCAAAGGAGTTTTACGAAGATATAGATAAGGGCCGTATTGCCTTTCCTGTATTTGTAAAGCCTGTATGCGGAAGTGCCAGCATGGCAATAACTAAGGTTAGTGACAGAGAAACCATAGATCTTCTTTTTAATTCCAGTGACGGTCAGATGATTCAAGAATTTCTTGACGGAATAGAGATAGGCGCGGATTGCTATATCGACATGATAAGTGGCAAGCTTGTCTCTGTTTTTACTAAGAAAAAAATTGTAATGCGTGCCGGTGAAACAGATAAATCTGTCAGTTTCAAAGATCCCAAACTTTTTGACTTAATTGAAAAATTTGTAATGGATTGTGGGTTCAGAGGACAAATTGATATTGACATTTTCGATGTTAATGGTGAATATTACATTTCGGAAGTAAACCCACGCTTTGGCGGTGGTTATCCTCATGCATATGAGTGCGGCTGTGATCACATGACGCTCATCATCAACAACCTATTAGGAATAACTAATGAGCCTAATATAGGAGATTATGAAGAAGATGTTTGCATGATGAAATATAATGAAATCAAGGTTATGAAGGTGTAATTTTGAATATACTTTTTCTTTCTCTCGGAAACCTAAAAAATCTATCAGAGCATTCGCTTTATCCCGATTTGCTTCGTAGTATAAAAAATGCGGGGCACTCAGTTTATGCTGTTTGCGCAAATGAAAGGCGTAACGGGCAGAAAACAAGTTTATCTATAGAGTTAGATATAAATGTTTTGCGAGTAAAAACTGGAAACATTACAAAGACAAACCTAATTGAAAAGGGAATTTCCACCTTACTGCTTGAATTCCAATTCAAATCTGCAATAAAAAAGTATTTTAGTAATGTAAAATTTGATTTCGTTATGTATACCACTCCGCCTATCACTTTTGCAGGAGTAATTTCATACATAAAAAAACGAGATCATGCCAAAACCTACCTTTTGCTCAAAGACATATTTCCGCAGAATGCGGTGGACATCGGTATGATGACCAAAACAGGGCCAAAATCAGTAATTTATAAACTGTTCCGTAAAAAGGAAGAAAATCTTTATAGGATTTCTGATAAAATAGGGTGTATGAGTCAGGCTAATGTGGACTATGTACTTAAACATAACCCGTTTGTTAATCCTGAAAATGTTCATGTTTGTCCCAACGCAATTGAAGTTTTTGATTATCATGAGAACCTGGAAAAACGCAGAGTGATTCGTGAAAAGTGGAACATTCCTCAAGATAAAACGGTATTTGTTTATGGCGGAAATTTAGGAAAACCGCAGAATATCCCATTTGTTATCGACTGCATGAAAGCAAATGCTCACCGTGAGGACTGTTTTTTTGTTATTTGCGGAACGGGCACTGAGTATAAGAAACTGGCTACATACTACGAAGAAGAAAAGCCCAAAAATCTGCTTCTCCTAAACGGTTTACCCAAGGAAGAATATGAAGATTTTGTCAAGGCCTTTGATGTAGGACTTATCTTCCTCGATCATCGGTTCACCATTCCCAATTTTCCGTCCAGATTGCTCAGTTATATGCAGGCTCAAATGCCTGTTATCGCCTGTACCGATCCGAATACCGACATCGGTAAGGTAGCCGAGGAGGGCGGCTTTGGCATTTGGTGTCAATCCAACGATCCTGTCAATTTCACTGTCGCAGTGGACAAGATGTTATCAGCAGATATGAAGACCATGGGAAGCGCAGGATATACGTATCTTAAAGACCACTATACCGCAAAAAAGGCCTGCGAGATAATCATAGCCAATGGTGATGTTAATTAGTCAGAAGATAGAATTTTTATTGGGGTAGAATATGAAAATACTGATTTTATCAACAATACCTGCCCCGTACAGGGTGGCAGTTTTTGATGGCCTGAGAAAGGAATATGATACAACTGTTTTTTTTGAAAGAACCAAGGATGGTGAACGAAATTCAGCATGGTTTGAAAAGCAGGGCGCAGATAAATGGTTTTATATACTAAATAATAATAATAAAGATAAGCAGCAGTATAAAGAAGTAAAAAGGAATATAGGGTCGTATGATCTGGTGGTTTGCTATGAGCCTTTAAGCAAAGAAGCACGCAAATTGGAGTCTTTGTGCATAAGGAAAAAAGTTCCGTATATTGTAAATGCAGATGGAGCGGTGGGGCTAAACAATAATTGGATTAAGAGCATAATAAAACATCACTATTTTACAAAAGCAAAAAAGTGCTTGGCAGGATGCGAAAGAGCGGTTCAATATTTCAAGCATTATAAAGTAAAAGAAGAAAGAATTGTTAAACACAATTTTACATCAATATATGCAAAGGAAATATTGACAGCTCCCGTATCTGATGAAGAAAAGACACTGCTGAGAAAAAAACTGAATATTGATGAAAAAATTACATTTATTACGATAGGCCAATTCATATATAGAAAAGGCATTGATCTGTTACTAGAGGCGTGGAAAGATGTCAATAAGGACTTTCAATTGTTTATCATAGGTGGCGGTGGCTTAAAGGGCGAATACGAAAGAATTATTTCTCAATATAATATAACGAATGTGCATTTGTTTGAGTATATGCCGCACAGTATGATAATTGACTATCTGAAAGCATCCGATTGTTATGTTATGCCGACAAGAGAGGATATATGGGGATTGGTGATAAATGAGGCCATGTCCGTAGGCTTGCCCGTTATTTCTTCCAACAAGTGTACGGCGGCAAATGAACTGGTCAAGGATGGCGAAAGCGGATTTATTTATGATGTTAACGATACAAAAAAATTAACAAGTATAATAAACCAAAAAATCAGCAGAAATATTCTTAAAGAATTTTCTGAAAAGGTATTAGAAGGAATAGCAGAATACACATACGAAAATATTATAGCAAGCCATATTGCTACTATTGAATCTTTAAGGAATACGCAGAGCAAGAAATATTAATGTCTTAACTTAGAATATGAGGATATGAAATGATTCTTTATATGAGCGGGGCATCCGCATATGAAATATATAATAGGCAGTTTGAAAAAGGATTGATTGTCGGCGGCTATCAGGCACAAAAATTTAATTTTAATATAATAAACGGATTGGCAAAGGAAACAGAAGTAATTGCATTATCCTCTATGTATTATGGGAATTTTGATGTGCCTGAGATTGATGAATTTCATGGTGGAGTAAGATATATAGCTATACGAAATTATTCTGGAGTAAAACACAAGTTTTTACATATAAAAGAACTTATAACCAAAGGCAAACAAATAATACGGAAAAATAAACCTGAATTCATTATGTGTGATGCGATATCACTCCCGCATTCTATAGCCGCAAAATATTTATCAAAGAAATTTAGAATTCCTTCGGTCGCAATTGTAACTGACGTTCCGGAGGCATATTGCTCAGGCAAAATGGGATTGTCAGGCAGACTGAGTGCGTATTTTATGAAGCGGTACTCTATGTATGTGCTTTTGACCGACGCCATGAAAAACATTGTAAACCCTAAAGGCAAGCCCTATGTAGTAATGGAAGGATCGTGCGATATAAATCAATGTGGTGCAGATAAAAACAAGGAAAACCCACATGTTTGCATTTATGGAGGATCCCTTTGGGAAAATACTGCAGGAATTGAATATTTGGTCGAAGGGTTTCTAAAGGCTGAAATCTCTGATTGCGAGCTGCATTTTTATGGTACAGGCATTTTAGAAAATTGGCTTAAAGAAATAGAAAAAGAACACCCAAATATAAAATATAAAGGTTGTGTGAGAAATGAAGAGCTCATTGAGTTGGAATCAAAGGCAACCTTGCTTATCAATCCACGACCGTCTGATTCGGAATTTTGCAAATATTCATTTCCTTCTAAAACCTTTGAATATATGGCCAGCGGAACGCCGGTTTTAATGACAAAATTGCCGGGCATACCGCAAGAATATTTCGATTATGTATATACGATAAACAATGAAACCGCAGAGGATGTTTGCGAGGAACTGAAAAAGATATTTTTGTTATCACAGGAAGATAGAAACATAAAAGGGGAAAAAGCCCGTCTATTTGTTATGAACAATAAAAATAATATTGTTCAGGCAAAAAAGATATTAGATTTTCTTCGGGGAAATCAGTAAATAATTACACAAGACAATTACCCGGATCGGGTATTATGTAGTAAAAGGAGGTGTTAATAGTGGTTTTATTTAGTATGTTTTTAGCTGCGCTCAATATATTTAATAGATTTTTTATCATGGCATTCATAGCGCTATTCATATTTCTTTTTACTCCGAACAGAAAGTTGCGTATTAATAATGCGGTAGTTATCTTAGGTGTATTTGCTTTAGCCATCTTGATATGTAATCCGCAAGCCAATGATAGAATATTGGATATGATAAAACCTTTTACATATGTCGTATGCTATATCATGGGATTCGGATTGATCCAATATAGAAATTATGCCCCAACGGATCTGCGTCAAGATGAAAAAAAAGTGTCTTCCGTAATATATGTAATGGCCGGGGGTACATTATTGCACTTTCTTCTTAATTGGATAACAAATATGAATGCGACAAACCGCAACACCGTTGATATTTGGACAAAAGATGTGTTGTCGGCAACCGGACAAGCACCTTTGGCCTGTCTGGGTATTGCGGTTGCGATAGCTTTCCTGTTTACCAAGGTAGGAAAACGAAAAAAAATTATTGCCATCGCTGCAATGATTTTGATTGTACTATATAATCTGATTCTGGCCGGTCGCACACTCTTTATGCTAATATTGATAGTAACTCTTGCGGCTTTCTTATATGTGTGTATTGCTGAACAGAAAAAAACACTAAAAGTTGCGATTATCACTATCAGTTTGACAGTAGTATTATTCGTTTTGTATCAAACAAATATTTTTGGGATTAAGACAACAGTAGAATCATCGAATTTCTACACGAGATTCTATGATGACACGGCTACAATCGGAACGAGTGAAGATTATAGATTGGAATATAAACTTGGGTATCTTAAGTATGTATTTAAATATCCGTTGGGTGGTGGCCATATAAGAGAAATTTACGGCCATTATGCACATGACCTTTATCTGGATACTTATGATGATTCAGGTGTTTTTGCTTTTGGTGCGATTGTTATCTATATTATTTCCTCTATTGTGAGAATGGTGAAATGCATAAGAAGTAAAACTATTAGCATGGAAACAAGAGTACTAGTGCTTTGCACATATTTAGTTTGTAATATCGAATTTTGGTTAGAGCCTATTATGCAGGGAATGCCATGGCTGTTGATGTCGTATTGCTTCATTGATGGTGCTGTATCTTATTTGCTTATGCGGGAAAAGGAATTACAAGTAAATATGTTACCGTATCGAAAGTGAGCCACAAAGAATGATGTAGGCGAAGATGAAAGAACAGGTGAAATCTATGCGAATTGCGATATTGAATATGGTTTCCCATGGAAGTACAGGAAAGATTATGGCGCAGATTGCACAAGTAGCTCGGAAGCAGGGGCATGAGGTTAGAACGTATTCTACCGAAGCATTTCATGTTAAAGAGAGAGCCAATCGGACCCCCATTCCAGAACATCGTTTCTGGGGCACCTACTACGAAAATATGATACATTATATTCTGGGCAGCACATTGGGCCGAAACGGTTGTTATTCTACGCTTGGAACAAAACGGCTAGTAAGAGAGTTGAAAGAGTTTCAACCGGACATATTGCATTTACATAATCTTCATAGTTTTTGTATCAATTTCCCTATCTTATTTCGTTATATTAAAAAAAATGATGTGCGTGTAATTTGGACTCTGCATGATTGCTGGACATTTACCGGACAATGCCCTCATTTTGATATGATCGGGTGTGAGAAATGGAAAACCGGTTGTCATCATTGCCCACAGATTAGCAGCTATCCTAAGAGCCGTATCGATAATTCCAAGCGGATGTATCAGTTGAAGAAAGACTGGTTTACCGGAGTTAATAATATGACACTGGTAACTCCGTCTCTGTGGCTTGCAGAATTGACTCGCCAATCGTTTATGCAGGAATATCCGGTTCATGTCATTCATAATGGTATCGACCTTTCTGTTTTCAAGCCTATTGACAGCGATTTTCGCAAGAAATATCATTGTGAAGAAAAGAAAGTTTTATTAGGTGTCGCTTTCGGCTGGAGTAAGCGAAAGGGTCTGGATGTTTTTGTGGAATTGTCCAAGCGACTGGATGACCATTATCAAATCGTATTGGTGGGTGTAGATAAAACTCTGCAACAGACTTTACCGAAGAACATGATCGCTATTGAAAGAACACAAGATCAAAAGGAATTGGCACAGATATACAGCGCAGCAGATCTGTTTGTTAACCCGACGCGAGAAGAAAACTATCCGACAGTAAATATGGAATCTCTCGCTTGCGGCACACCGGTATTAACTTTCCGTACCGGCGGCAGTCCTGAAATTATAGATGATCGCTGCGGCGCAGTAGTAGATAAAGACGATATCGATGCTATGGAGAGGGAGATTATCCGAATTTGTAGTCAAACTCCATATAAGAGGGGCGATATATTAAAAAGAGCGAAGAGCTTTGATATGTCAGATCGATTTAATGAGTATATAAGCCTTTATCATGAGGTAATAAACGAATGAAAGTTGTATTCATATCCAATTATTTCAATCATCATCAACAGCCGTTTTCTGAGGCTATGTATAATTTAATTGGCGATGATTATGCCTTTATCGAAACGGCTGTGATTTCGAGGGAAAGACTGGCATTGGGATGGGGCGTACAAGATAAACCATCTTATGTCAAACAAAATTTTCTCAGTGAAGCCGATCAGAAACAATGTCAAGCGCTTATTGATGAAGCGGATGTTGTGATCTATGGAAGTGCCCCCTATAGTCTCTTGACGAAAAGGCTGAATGATGGGAAACTGACAATAAAATATTCTGAACGAATTTATAAAAAGGGATGTCCGATTTATAAATTACCATGGCATTTTATTTTGAACACCAAAAAATATCGGCGATATAAAAATTTATACATTCTTTGTGCCAGTGCTTATACAGCGGCAGACTTTGCTAAAACCTTTACCTTTATCAAAAAAGCATATAAATGGGGATACTTTCCGAAAACCCATCGATACAATTCTGTTGATGTCTTGATGCAACAGAAAAAGCCGACATCTATTTTATGGGTTGGCCGTTTTCTGGCTTGGAAACATCCGGAGCATGTGATCGAAGTGGCTCGTCGGCTAAAGACAGAAAATCTCGATTTTCAAATCCAAATGGTGGGGACTGGTCCCCTCTGGAATGCGATTGCACAACAGATCAAAGAATTCGGACTACAGGATCAAGTTCAATTAATAGGGGCAGTCCCGGCAGATGAGGTGCGAAAGTATATGGATGATGCCTCTATCTTTCTGTTTACCTCTGACCGCAACGAAGGTTGGGGGGCGGTTCTGAATGAGTCAATGAACAGTGGTTGTGCCGTGGTAGCCTCCGATGCCATTGGCGCCGTGCCTTTCTTGGTTAAAGATGGCGAAAACGGATTATGCTATAAAAGTTGTGATGTTGATGATCTGTATAATAAAGTGAAATATTTACTGAAAAATACAGAATATCGTAACACCATAGGGAGAAAGGCTTACGAAACGATTACGACTCTGTGGAATGCCGAAACAGCCGCCCACAGGCTTGTGCATCTATGCGAAAAACTTCTGCAGGGCGAAAAAAGGCCTGATTTATATGAGGATGGTCCTTGCAGTAGGGCGCCAGTGTTAAGAGAGAATTGGTTTAAGTTGCGAAGGGAACGATAATTTGATGGATACATCAACAAAAAAATTGCTAAACGGTTCTTTAGTGTATTTTTTAGGAAGCGCATTAACTCAATTGTTAAGTTTGTTACTTATGCGCTTTGTCACGGGAAATATTTCCCCGGAGGAATATGGATTCTTTAATCTTGTTGTTACAATATCAAATATTGCAATCCCATTTGCATCCTTGCAAATAGCAGATGCTGTATTTAAGTTCGTCCTTAAAGCAGAAAGTGAAGATGAGAGGAAAAGCTATTTCACTATTTGTTTTGTGATTTCTGCCATGTGTGTTGCTACAGTATTTATAGCAACATTTGGATTGTCTTGCTTTATTGGTATACCTCATACCTTTTTAGTTGCATTGTATGTAGCATCCTATGCCATACATGCGATCTATCAGAAAATAGTACGCAGTTTAAACGGAAATTCCATAATTGCTACGGGAAGTATAATAAAGGCAATTGTTTTTTTGTTGTTAGAAATCGTGTTACTATCCAGGTTTGATTTAGGAGTAGAGGCGCTATTATTGGCTCATATCCTTTCGACCTTGATAAGTATTTTGTATGCAGAAATACGAGTACATGCATTGAAATATTTTGATTTGCATATGTTTCAGAAAAAAACATTTTTGAAGATGTTGAAATTTTCTGTTCCTCTTATTCCTAATGCAGGATTTTGGTGGCTTACATCATCGGTAAATCATGTTATAGTGTCGGCAAGATTAGGTATGGATATTAACGGTATTTATACGGTATCTAATAAATTCTCAGGGACACTTAATTTAATAACAAATGTCCTGAACATGTCGTGGCAGGACACTGCTATCGCAGAGTATGGGAAACAGGGGTTTGATGTTTTTCTAACAAGAACATTTAATTCGTTTATAAAATTGATTTTCTCTGCGATTGCGGCAATGATTCCATTAATAGCAATTGTGTTGCCTTACATGGTTGATCCATCATATTATGAGGCTATTCCCTATGTGCCTTTTTTGTTGATAGCTGCAGGGATGTCAGCTATGTCAGGATTTATGGCTCAGATATTTACAGGAAAAGGGAAAACGCAAAGTATCATGGTTACCTCTCTTGTGGGTATGATCACTAATGTTTGTATGATTGCCTTTTTTGTTTCAAGGATTGGACTATGGGCAGCAGTCTTTGGGGCGCTTGTTGCAGATATGGTGATGTTTGGAGTAAGAACATTTATGGCAAGAAAAGAATTTGCTAAGGGCGTTGATATAAAAAGTTTTTTGATTGTTTTTATCATATTGATAATAAGTGTTTTTGTTTACATGAAAGCAACACCTGTTCTAAACCTTATCTGGTTTCTTGTCACGGCAGCTTTTGCGGTTATTTTGAATTGGAACTTTATTAAGGATCTATTTTCATTGATTTGTGGTCGATTTTTTAATAAATCAAAAAAGGGGAAAAAATGAAAAATCTCTTTATTATGCACACCCAATATAATTTAATATTGGCTTCCGCAGTAATTTCAAGAGAGCCCGATTCGGAAAACACACTTATCCTGTTTTCTGAATTTTCGTTAACCGATAAGATATTAGATTCATTAAAAAAAATATTTGATAAGGTTATTATAGCAAGAGAGAAATTTCATGCACCTACATCAGAACTAGATGGTGTAAAGGAAATACGTAGATGTTTGAGAAAAGTACGCACAATAAAAAATGAATATTATGATAATATCTACATGTCGCAAGAACGTATTTTTGATTTAATTGTATGTAATTGGGTTAAGAAAACAAATCCGAATGTATGGTGCAGTAATATTGAAGAAGATGCATACTATTCGATTGATGAAAAATTTAATGACGATGATTATAGAAAAATACCTAGCAGACGGGCAAAGCGCAATAATTTCTTGAGAGCATTATTACTTTTTGGATATCGATACAATTATCGGGAAGTTGGCTATTGCTACGGTATGAATAGCGAATATCACGGCGTTAATTTGCTATTCCCTTGGTTGGCCCGTCGGGAATTGAAGGGGAAAGAATTATCAGAAATAAAAAAGGAAGAGTTGATTAGCGGGATTCAAGCAATTTATTCGGAGTACGAAATTACATACCCCTGTGCAGATAGATATGTGGTGTTTTTCTTTGACCTTATGAACCGCTATAAAAATCCTCAGTTAGTAAAGGATGTGGTAAGAGAAATTATTAAGCATGCCAATAGGGAAAACCGAACGGTTCTTGTCAAGTATCACCCCAGAGAAACAGATAAATTTACCGACATAGGGGCTGTATGTGAGATATCTCACCTTGTTCCGGCAGAAAAGGTACTGTATGATTTGAGAAATACGGACACTATGATTATAGGAAATGCCACCACATCCTGTGTCGTGGCGGCTAAACTTGGATTTAAGGTTATGTCAATATGCAAAATAGAAAAACCTAAAAACAAAAAAATGCATGACACAATGGAGAAAATGAATATCTTTTGTGTTGATGATATTGCAAACATAAAAAATATATTTTAACGGAGGAATCTAAAATGAGCATAACGGCAGTTATTCCCGTAAGAGAAGGTAGCAGAAGACTAAAGAACAAAAATATTGCACCCTTTGCAGGAACAAATCTTTTAATAAATAAAATTGAACAATTGAAAAAGGTACCGGAAATTGATAATATTGTTGTATCTTCTGACTCGAAACTAATGCTTACGATGGCGAAAGAACAGGGAGTAATGACTCATGAAAGAGCTATTGAATTTTGTGACGAAAAAACAAAAACCTTTGGTGAGGTAGTCGCTCATATTTGTTCTAATATTCCTGGGGATCATGTAGTGTGGGCAACCTGCACGGCACCGTTAGTGTTCCCCAAGCATTATAGCGAAGCCATCGGATTATATTTTGAGGCACTGGATAAAGGTTATGATTCTCTGGTTTCTATGGAACAGTTTAAACGGTATCTCTGGGACGATAATGGCCCAGTAAATTATGAGCTTGGACTGAAACATGTTCCATCTCAGCAGTTGCCCCCGCTTTATTTCTGTACGGATGGAATCTTGATTGCTCCTCGAGAGAAAATGGTTGAATGGAACTATTTCCATGGAAAAAATCCGTATAAATATATTCTCGATAAACGAACAAGCATTGATATTGATGATGGTCTTGATTTAGCTTGCGCTAGAGCGTGGCTAGATATGGATGAAAGTGTTTCCCAGATTGAACCCTATATGAAAAAGTAAACAATTAACGAGGTAAACAAATGAGCCTATTCAAAGATAAAACATTACTGATCACCGGCGGGACGGGGTCCTTTGGCAACGCCGTACTCAACCGATTTTTGCGCACCGACATCGGCGAGATCCGCATCTTCTCCCGCGACGAGAAGAAGCAGGACGATATGCGCCATGAGTTTCAGGCGAAAATGCCCGAAGTGGCCGATAAGATCAAGTTCTACATCGGCGATGTGCGCGATATCGCCTCGGTGCGAAATGCTATGACGGGCGTGGACTATATCTTCCATGCCGCCGCTCTCAAGCAGGTGCCGTCTTGCGAGTTCTTCCCCATGGAGGCCGTGCGCACCAACGTGCTGGGTACCGACCATGTGCTTACCTCCGCCATCGAGGCGGGCGTCGAGAGCGTCATCTGCCTCTCGACCGATAAAGCCGCCTACCCCGTCAATGCCATGGGCATCACCAAGGCGCTCGAAGAGCGGGTGGCGGTCGCCAAGTCCCGCACCACGGACAAGACCAAGATCTGCTGCACCCGCTACGGCAACGTCATGTGCAGCCGCGGCTCGGTCATCCCCCTGTGGATCGACCAGATTAAGAACGGCAACCCCATCACCATCACCGAACCGTCCATGACCCGCTTCATTATGAGCCTGGACGAGGCGGTCGATCTGGTGCTGTTCGCCTTTGAAAACGGCATCAATGGTGACATCTTGGTCCAAAAAGCCCCCGCTTGTACGATCGAAACGCTGGCCAAGGCGGTGGCCGACCTGTTCAATCCCAAGACCGAGATTCGGGTCATCGGCATCCGCCACGGCGAGAAACTGTACGAAACCCTGCTCACCAACGAGGAGTGCACCAAAGCCGTCGATATGGGCGACTTCTACCGTGTCCCCGCCGACAACCGCGGTCTCAATTACGATAAGTATTTCACCGACGGCAATGTCGACAGCAATCCCCTCAATGAATTCAATTCCAACAACACCAAATTGCTGAATGTGGAGGAAGTAAAGGAGAAACTGCTCAGTCTCGAATTTATTCGCGACCAGTTGGCTTCCTTGAAATAATATGAACCGAGTATATGCGGATTTTTTACAAATTGTAAAAAGCGCGATCCAACATATACCCATTCCGTCGGCCGATCTGAGTAACTTTGACGTGTGGGTCAACATCGCCCAACAACACCGTATCACGACCTTGTTCTACTACGGTGTGGTCAACAGCGGCCTGTTTACCCCCGCCGACCCGAAAATTAAGCCCCTGTTCCGTGAGGCCTGCACCGATCTGGTCATCCATGAACGGCAGATCCACGAATTGAATCGCATTACCCATGCCTTTGATGAAAGCGGGATCGACTATATGATCGTCAAAGGTCCCAACCTCAAAGCCATCTATCCCAAACCCGAAATGCGCCCCATGAGCGATATCGATATCCTCATCCGCACCGAGCAGTATGAGAAGATCCGCCCCGTCATGGAGAACTTGGGCTTTGAAGAAAAACTGGAGAGCAACCACGAATTTGTCTGGCAAAACGCCAAATGCCATATCGAACTGCATAAGTTCTTGATTCCCTCTTATAACCCCGACTATTTTGCCTATTACGGAAACGGCTGGCGTCTGGCGCAAAAGGTAGAGGGATGCCGCCATGTCCTGTCCGACGAGGACGCCTTTATCTATCTGTTTACCCATTTTGCCAAGCATTATCGCGACAGCGGCATCGGCCTGCGCCATGTTATCGACCTCTGGGTCTGCCGTTGCCATAACCCCGAGTTGGACGAGGCGTATATCCGAAACGAACTGAAAAAACTGCAACTGGATACCTTCTATGCCAATGTCTTGGAAACGCTCCGTACATGGTTTGACAAGGCTCCGTCCACCCCCGTGACCGAGTGTATTACCGAGACGATCTTCCATAGCGGCGTGTACGGCACCCGCCACAGCCAACTGCTCTCTTCCGCCCTGCGCGAAAAGAAGACAAGCGGTTCGGGTAAGGGCTTGCGCCTGAGGCGGATCTGGAAAGTCGTATTTTTACCCTTTGACGCCATGTGTCAGCGCTATCCCGTGCTGAACCGATGCCCGATCCTGCTGCCCTTTGTGTGGGCTTGGCATCTGGTGCGACGCCTGTTCGCCGTCGATAAAATGAAACGGTACAGGAAGGACATGGCGCTGATCAATGAGAAAAATGTGACCGAATATGAACGATCCCTGCACTTTGTAGGATTGGACTTTAACTTCGAGGAGTAATTCGATGAAAATATTGATTACCGGCGCCAACGGCTTTGTCGGCAAAAACCTGTCCATGGCACTCCGGAATATCCGAAACGGCAACGACAGAACCCGCCCCAACCTGAAGGTGAGCCAACTGTTCCTGTACGATGTCGATACCGATCCGGCTGTGCTGGAAGAGGCTTGTCAGCAGGCCGACTTCGTCTTTCATCTGGCAGGTGTCAACCGCCCCCAAACGCCGGAAGAGTTCATGCAGGGCAACTTCGGTTTTACAAGCACCCTGCTCGATACTTTGAAAAAGTATAACAATACCTGTCCCGTCATGATGTCCTCGTCGTTGCAGGCCACCTGCATCGGTCGGTATGACGGCGAATACGGCCGCAGCAAGAAAGCGGGGGAGGATCTGCTGTTTGGATATGGCGAGCAGACAGGCGCCAAGGTGCTGGTCTACCGCTTCCCCAATTTGTTCGGTCAATGGTGCCGCCCCAATTACAACTCGGCCGTGGCTACCTTCTGCCATAATATGGCCAACGACCTGCCCATCACAGTCAGCGACCGCAACGTGCGGCTGGAACTGCTGTATATCGACGATCTGATCACCGAAATGTTCGATGCCCTGGAAGGTAAGGAACACCGTTGCCGCTTTGACGGACTGGAAACGGTATTTTGCGAGGACGGTAAGTATTGCGCCGCCCCCATCACCCATAGCGCAACGCTGGGCGAGATCGTTGACCTGCTCGAACAGTTTGTCAACCAGCCTAAAACATTAGTTATGCCCGAGATTCCCGACAATTCCTTTGCCAAGAAATTATACAGCACCTATCTGTTCTACCTCCCCAAAGACAAGGTCGCCATTCCCTTGAAAATGAATGTGGATGCGCGGGGAAGTTTTACCGAACTGCTCAAAACCGGCAACTGCGGTCAGGTCTCGGTCAATATCTCCAAGCCCGGCATCACCAAGGGTCAGCATTGGCACCGCTCCAAATGGGAGTTCTTTATCGTGCTCAGCGGTAAGGGCTTGATCCAGCAACGCAAGATCGGCACCGACGAGGTGCTCAACTTCGAGGTGTCCGGCGAGAAGATCGAGGCGATACACATCCTGCCGGGGTATACCCATAATATTATCAATTTGTCCGATACGGAAAATCTGGTTACCGTCATGTGGGCCAACGAGCCCTTTGACCCCAACCGTCCCGATACATTCTTTGAGGTGGTAGAATAATGGACTCCAATATGAAACTCGATTATAGCGACGTCAGTTTTCAGAATAACGGCAAACTCAAACTGTTGATCATCGTCGGCACCCGCCCCGAGATCATCCGTCTGGCCGCCGTGATCAACAAATGCCGTCAGTATTTTGATACGGTTCTGGCCCATACCGGCCAAAACTATGACTATACCCTCAACGGCATCTTCTTTAAGGATCTGAAATTGGCTGACCCCGAGGTGTATATGAACGCCGTGGGCGACGATCTGGGCGCCACCGTGGGCAATATCATCAACGGTTCCTATAAACTGATGGCACAGATCAAGCCCGACGCCCTGCTCATCTTAGGCGATACCAACTCCTGTCTGTCGGCCATCGCCGCTAAGCGGTTACATATCCCCATCTTCCATATGGAAGCGGGCAATCGGTGTAAGGACGAATGCCTGCCCGAGGAGACCAACCGCCGCATCGTGGATATCATCTCCGATGTCAACCTCGCCTACAGCGAGCACGCCCGTCGGTATCTGCACGAGTGCGGTCTGCCTAAAGAGCGCACCTACGTCACCGGCTCACCCATGGCCGAGGTCCTGCATCAAAATCTAAGCGATATTGAGAATAGCGACATTCTGGAGCGTCTGGGTCTGGAAGAGAAAAAATATATTCTGCTCTCCGCCCATCGCGAGGAGAATATCGATACCGAGAAGAACTTTACCAGCCTGTTTACCGCCATCAATGCCTTGGCGGAGAAATACGATATGCCCATTTTGTATTCCTGCCATCCCCGTAGCCGCAACCGTCTGGAAAAGAGCGGCTTCGTGCTGGACAAGCGGGTCATCCGCCACGAGCCTCTGGGCTTCCATGACTATAATAAACTGCAAATGAACGCCTTTGCCGTGGTGTCGGACAGCGGAACGCTGCCCGAGGAATCCAGCTTCTTTGCGAGCATCGGTCATCCCATCCCCGCCGTCTGCATCCGTACCTCGACCGAGCGCCCCGAAGCGCTGGACAAGGCCTGCTTTATTCTGGCAGGCATCGATGAAAAGAGTCTCTTGCAGGCGGTCACCACCGCGGTCGATATGCAGGAGAGAGGCGATCTCGGCATCCCCGTGCCCGACTATACTGAGGAAAATGTAAGCACCAAGGTCGTCAAGATCATCCAGTCGTATACCGGCGTGGTCAATAAAATGGTGTGGAGAAAATAAGCAAAACCATGGATGAAAAAGCGATACAACCGATATTACTCACCCTGTTACGTGCGGCACTCAACGGGGAACCGTTAGCCCCTGCTACGGCACAGGGCCTAAACAAAGAGGTACTGGGCCCGCTCTACCGTCTGGCCAAAAAGCACGACCTGTCCCACGTCATCTCCGAGATCCTCTATCAGAATCGGATCGAAGTGGAGGAAGGATTGCGCCTGCGCCTGCAACAACAGCACTACGCATCGGTCTGCCGTTGTGAGCAAATGAAATACGCCCAAGCCCAGATCTATGCGGCATTTGCCGAGGCACAGATCCACTACGTCCCCCTCAAAGGCGCCATTCTGCGAAAGTTCTATCCCGTGGACAGCATGAGAACCAGTTGCGACATCGACATCCTGATCCATGAAAAGGATCTGGATCGCGCCGTCGAAGAATTGAAGAAAAACGGTTTCCGCTGCGGGGAGCGCCACTATCACGACGTGTCGCTGTTCGCCCCCAACGGCATCCATCTGGAACTGCATTTTACCATTCAGGAAAACCGTAAAAACCTCGATGCCATCCTCAAAAAGGTGTGGCAATATGTCACGCCCACCGAGGAAACCTATCAATACGCCTTTACCGACGAGTTTTTCGTCTTCCATATGTTCGCGCACATGGCCTACCATTTTACGCGGGGCGGGTGCGGCATCCGCTCGCTGATGGATCTGTGGGTCATGAATCACAATATGCGCCTGTCCTATACAAAGGCCGAAACATTACTTAAGAAGGCGGGCATCTATCGGTTTGCGCAGGAAATGAGCCGCATCACCGAACAAGCCTTTACCGACGGGAAAACCGATGAGTTTTCCGATACCGTTTTGAGGTATATCTTGTCGGGCGGCGTCTACGGCAGTGTTAAAAATCATATGGCCGTTAAGAAAACGCAGGCCAATAACACCTTTGGCTATGCGCTCCGTCGCCTTTTCCTGCCGCTGGATGGCATGAAAAGCCTGTACCCCGTGCTGAAAAAGGCACCCATCCTGCTCCCATTTTGTTGGATCGGTCGCTGGTTCGGTATGCTCTTTGGCGGAAAACTGGGCAACGCCGTTACTGAACTGTCCCGTTCCCACGCCATTCCCGAAAGTCAGATGCGAGAGATCAAGGTTATCTTCTCCCGTTTGGATTTGTGATTGCTATTGTAAAAAATCTATGTTATACTATTATTGAAACCGGAAAGAAAGGGTTTTAATTCATGAAAAGGATTCACCGGAAAACCTATCTGCGGGCCATCAGTGTGGTCGTGGCCATCGCCGCCGTCTTCGGTCTGGCGAAATTGGTCGACAACCATCATCAGGGCGACGGCGAGCCGATCGCCGATATCCGATCGCTGGATTCCTCTTTGCGTATCGAATATTCCATCTTTACCGAGGATCAGCCACTGATTCTGCCTCCCGCTATGGACTATATCGAGAAAAACGGCTCGGTTACCTTGCAGTCGATCAAGAACGAGTATCGGTATAACGTGGATCGGCTGGATGTCGGTCTGCCCGTCACCGTTTCTTATGAGATCAAGGGTATGCCCGCCAATACACAGGTAACGGCAGGCAAACTGGAAGTGTCGGAGGATGAGGCGTTTACCAATCCCCGCCGCTTCCATATGGAGGGTACCCTCTGCAGCGCCGAAGTGCCGCTGCTTAAGGTGAATACCAAGTATTTCTTCCGTATTACCATTGAACTGTCCAACGGTGTTGTTACCGGCACCCACGGCTCGTTCAAAACGGCCGATACCCCCCGCATCCTCTCGATCGAGGGCGTGCCCAATGTAAGAGACATCGGCGGCTGGAAAACGGCCGACGGTCAGGTCATCGGGCAGGGTCTGCTCTATCGCGGCGGCGAAATGGACGGCGCGGTCAAAGAAGAATATAAGATCACCCAAACGGGTATCGATCATATGTTACATATTTTGAAAGTCCGTACCGAACTGGATCTGCGTGACGTTCCCGCCGGCACCGGCGCGCTGGGCGACGTAGCCAAACGCGTAGTCATCCATGCCCCCTCATACAGCAATGCCTTTAAGGAGGGCGGCAAGGCGGCCATCGCCCGTGTCTTTGAGAAGTTGGCCGACGAGAACGCCTATCCCATCTATCTGCACGACACTTACGGTATGGACCAGACGGGTACCGTCTGCTACATCTTAGAAGCCCTGCTCGGCGTTGGCGAGGAAGACTTAATGCGCGATTACCGTATGTCGATCCTCTGCCACGGCGGTCTGCACAATACCGATATGAACGCCTTTGTCGAACAGTTCAATAAATTGGCCGGCTCAACCCCGCAGCAAAAAGCCGAAACCTATTTGAAAGACGCAGGCATCACCGATGCTCAGATTGCGGCCATCCGTGATATTTTCCTCACCCAGCCTGAATAAAACACAAAAAACCACCCTCTGGGTGGTTTTTCATTCCAAGGAGTCACTATGGACGATACCTTAATTAAACGCATCAACGAACTGTCCCGTAAATCGAAGACCGAGGGGCTGACCGAGGCCGAAAAAGCCGAGCAAGCCACCCTGCGCGCGCAGTATATCGCCGCGTTTCGTCAGGGCATGATGAACACCCTCGATCAGGTCTATATCGTCGATGAAAAGGGCAACAAGAAAAAACTAACTCCCAATAACAGCAATCGGTTTATGTCGTAAGCAACCTACGGTTGCGGCGGCAATTGCAACCCAAAAGCGGTGGCTTTTTGGGGAAAAGTGCGCTATGCTGATGGCAAAGGAGTGAAGAATATGACACAAGAAATGGCTCAACGCCTGTATGACTATCGCAAACAAAGCGGATATTCGCAAGAAGAATTGGCCGACCGTCTGGGCGTGTCCCGTCAGGCGGTATCCAAATGGGAACGCGGCGAAGCCTCGCCCGATACCGATAATCTGATTGCACTGGCCGACCTGTACGGCATCACCTTGGACGAGTTGATCAAGGGCGGCGCCCAAGCCCAATCGCAGGAGCGCACCGTCCGTTTTGAGGGCGGCATCTATGTCGACGATCCAAAGCACGGCACCCATGTCCATGTCGGGAAACAGGGCGTCTATGTGCAGGCCGACGGCACGGTCTATCACGATTCCCGCAAGGACGGCCCTATCGCATGGTGGTACGCCTTTCCCTTTCCCGTCTTTGCCATCGCCGCCTATCTGGTGTTCGGGCTTATGAATATCTGCGGCGGCTGGTCGGCCGGCTGGCTGGTATTGCTCACCATTCCGCTGTATTATACCCTCGTATCTGCCATTGCCCGCAAAAACCCCGCCAACTTTGCCTACCCCGTACTGGTCGCTATGTTCTATCTGTACGGCGGCCTGTTTCACCATATCTGGCACCCGTCTTGGTGGGTATTCCTGACTATCCCGCTCTATTACTGGATCTGCGGCCTGTTCGGCAAAACCCCCGACGAGGACAAAGAAGAATAAGATACCTCAAATACAAATGGAGGACAGTCGCATGATCGACCTGCTCGATACCCAAAAATATCTCATAACCCCCCATATCTACGCGGGCGGCACCGTCGTTGATTTTACCATGGGCAACGGTCACGACACCCTCTGGCTTTC
>JAZNYQ010000099.1:0-11423 GCA_045594545.1 Eubacteriales bacterium
TCGGCAAGGTGCAACTGCCATAACGGCAGATACCCTTTTTATCGCCCAACGCTTCGGCAAAGGCCTTACCTAAGGCAATGCCGATATCTTCGACGGTGTGATGATCGTCCACCTGCGTATCGCCTTTGCAGGAGACCGACAGGTCAAACCGCCCATGCGAGGCAAACAGGGTGAGCATATGGTCGAGGAATCCGCAGCCGCTCTCCACCGTTGAGGTACCCTTACCGTCTAAATTTAAGGACAGGACAATATCCGTTTCGTTGGTTTTTCTGGTTAATAAGGAAGTTCTCATTTCTTCTCCTCCATAATGGCGGTAATGGTGCGGAGCAAAATTTGCATCTGCGCATCCGAACCTACCGTAATACGGTTATACTCTTTGAGTCTTGGGCTGTCAAAGTGCCGCACCAGCACGCCCCGCTCTTTCAAATCGAGATACAGTTGCTTGCCGTCCAGATTCGGATGCTTGGCAAACAGGAAGTTGGCACGGGAGTCCAGCACCTCAAAACCCATATTTTTCAAGGTTTTGGCGGTATTTTCACGAGTGGCGATTACCGCTTGGCAGTTGGCCTTGGTATAGTCTTCATCTTCCAATACGCCAAGCCCTGCCGCCATGGTCATGCGGTTGATGTTATAGGGATTGGTGGAATATTTCACCGTATTGAGATCCCTGATAAGCGCCGCATTTCCTACGCCAAAGCCCAGACGGGCGCCCGCCATCGAGCGGGACTTGGAAAAGGTCTGGGTGACCAATAAATTCTCGTATTTGTCCACCAACTTGCAGGCACTCTCGGCGCCGAAATCGACATAGGCTTCGTCGATGACCACCACCCGATCGGGGTTGCTTTGGAGCAATTTTTCAATGTCCGAAAGGGGCAGACAAAGACCGGTGGGCGCATTGGGATTGGCTAAAAAAACGGTGCCTTTTGCTTCAAAAAAGGCCTCTAAATCGACCGAAAAGTCCTCTTTTAGTGCGATTTTTTGATAAGAAATGCCGTTTAATTGAGCAAAAACCTCATAAAAACCGTAGGTAATATCGCAAAAAACGGCCGGTTTTTGTGCATCACAGAAGGCCATAAAGGCAAAATTGAGTATCTCATCCGACCCGTTTGTGAGCAAAACCTGCTCTTTTTTCACCCCGCACAGATCGGCCACCTTTTGAGTAAGCGCCGAACATTCGGGATCGGGATATAGATGCAGATCGGCCGCCGCCTGTGCCGCATATTGCTGCGCTTTGGGCGAGGGCGGGAAGGGCGACTCATTGGTATTGAGTTTCACATACTGCATATCTTTGGGCTGTTCCCCCGGCGTATAGGGGGTCAAGGCCGCATACTTATCTGAAAAAAATCGACTCATGGTTTATCCTCTGTACGAATGATGGCGCTTTTGGCGTGGGCGGTCAGTCCCTCTTGTGTGGCAAAATACTCAACATCTGCCGCCACGTTATCCAGCGCCGATGCCGTATAATAGGTATACTGGGTCTTCTTGACAAAATCGTCTACCGACAGGGGGCTGGAAAATTTGGCCGTGCCTGACGTGGGCAGAGTATGGTTGGGACCCGCGAAATAGTCGCCCAAGGCTTCGGGGCAATAGCGACCCATAAAGATCGACCCTGCATGGCGGATGCTGTCCAGATAATCAAAGGGGTTATCCACGCACAGCTCCAGATGCTCGGGAGCAATCTCGTTGGCAATTTCAATCACTGCCGACAGGTCATCGGCCACGATGATCTTCCCATTATTATCAATAGAAGCACGGGCGATATCGGCACGGAGCAGTTGCGGGATCTGCACTTCCAGTTCCGCCTGTACCGCCTTGGCCAGATCCATGGAATCGGTGACCAGTACCGCGCTTGCCAATTTATCATGCTCGGCTTGGGAGAGCAGGTCGGCCGCAACGTGGCGGGGGTTGCTCTTACCGTCGGCCACGATCAGAATTTCGCTGGGACCGGCGATCATATCGATCGACACCACACCAAACACCTGTTTCTTGGCTTCGGCCACAAAGGCATTGCCGGGACCGACGATCTTATCCACTTTCGGAATACTCTCGGTGCCGTAGGCCAAGGCGGCAATTGCCTGTGCGCCGCCGACCTTATAGATGCGATCGATCCCTGCGATCTTAGCCGCCGCCAGAATGACGGGGTTGACCTTGCCATCAGCCGACGGGGGTGTAACCATGACTACCTGCCTGACTCCGGCGATCTTGGCCGGAATGGCGTCCATCAGCACGGTAGACGGATAGGCGGCGGTACCTCCCGGGACATACAGTCCTGCACGGTCGACCGGAATGACCTTTTGCCCGATGACGATCCCGTTTTCATCGTTGATGATAAAGGAATTGCGCACCTGCTTCTCATGGAATTTGCGGATATTAGCCGCCGCTTTTTCGAGAATCTCTAAAAAGCGAGGCGATACCTGTGCCACCGCTTCTTCAATTTCGACAGGGGTGACCTGCAAGTCGCTCAATTTGGCTTTATCAAATTTTTCACAATATTCATACAGTGCCGCATCGCCGCGCTTTCGCACATTGGCAATGATATCGGTAACGATATCGGACACATTCACGGTCGGCTCGACACGGGCAAAAATTTCCTCATTGGGCACCTGACCGTAGGGCAGTATAGCAATCATTGATTTACTCCTTTGGCTATGCTTTGCACGATTTTTTCGATCGGTTCGTGCATAAACTGAAAAGCGGCTTTATTAGCAATCAGCCGTGCGCTGATGGGAACGACCGTTTCGACCACCTCAAGGTTGTTTTCCTTGAGTGTGGTGCCCGTTTCCACGATATCGACGATGACATCGGACAGTCCCAAGATCGGCGCAATTTCGATCGAGCCGTTGAGATGGATGATATCAATCTCCCGCCCTTTAGCAGCATAATGCTTTTGGGCAATATTGGAAAACTTAGTGGCGACGCGCAGGGTATGCCGAGAATCATCGGCAAAGTCCTTTTTCGCGGCTACTGCCATGCGGCATTTACCGATATCGAGATCAAGCAATTCATAGACATCGGGCTCATACTCGAGCAAAATATCCTTGCCCGCCACGCCGATATCGGCCGCGCCGCGTTCGACATACACGGCGACATCCGAGGGCTTGACCCAGAAATAGCGCACCTGACAGGCGGGGTTCTCAAAAATGAGTTTGCGGTTATTCTCCTTAATGGACGGGCACTCAAAGCCTGCCTGTTCAAACATGGCGTAGACCTTTTCGCCAAGTCTGCCTTTGGGCAGGGCAATATTTAACATACGGCTCATTCCCCTACCTCCTCAATAACAAAGCGTTCGAGCGCATCCAAATACACGGCAAATCCGATGGCACCGCTGGTGCGACCCATGCGAGCCAGCAATTTATCATACCGACCGCCCGACAGTACGCTCTCGGGCACGCCGTTGATAAATCCCTTAAAGGTAATACCGTTATAATATTTGGTGTTGCTGACCGAAGACAGGTCGATCCGCAGATTCTCCGTATCGTCAAGAGCGCTTACCAATTCTTGCAGTTCACTGACAGCGGATCGTGCCGCTTCGGGCAGGTTCATCGCTTTGAGTTGTGCCAACACAACATCGGGGGTTCCGTAGCAACCGATCAACCCATCGAGCCATCCGGCAACCGTACCGTTTACACCGTTTTGCTGACAGATCACGGCCAGTTCGTGGCGATTCTTCTCCCCGACACACTTCAAAATGGCACCCTTAACAACGCCGTCCAAACCATCACAGATGGCGGTGACGATGCCGGGATGGGACAGGTCGAGCACAAAATCGGACGATATGGCGCGCAGGCTCTTTTGCGCCAGCGTTACCACCTCAGCCACGCAGGTTTTATCAATATCACCGATACACTCCAGTCCTACCTGCATGATCTCGCGATAGTTGCGACCGGCGCCGGCGACACGGTAGACATTTTCATTATAATAGAGTTTTTCTACCTGCCCCGCCTCGTCCTTGCTGTTCTTGATGATGGACAAGGTGACGTCGGGCTTGAGTGCCATGAGTTTTCCGTTAACATCGGTAAAGGTGATGACATGATCAGATATGAGAAAATCTTTATTGCGCACATACAGATCGTACGGCTCAAACTTACTCATTTTATATAAAGAATAGCCGAACCGATCATAAAGCGCGCGCAGAGTAAAGATGATCTTTTCTTCATTAGTTAAAATCGAATCCTGGATCTTCATTTTTTCTCCTGCTCACGATACATTTTATCTAAGGCATCCCGATAGCCGCCGCTGCCGTAATTGAGGCATTTGCTGACACGGCTGATGGTGGCGGTACTGACCCCGACCTGCTGGCTGATGGTCTGATAATTGACCCCCTCATCAAGCAGGACGGCGGTGTCCAACCGCTGTGCCATATCCTGCACCTCATGCACGGTGCAGATATCTTCAAAAAATCGGTAACACTCCTCCACCGATTCCAGTTGCAGGATCACACCAAACAACCGATCAATGGATTGCGAACGTAAAGTAGCCATACGGTACCCCTTTTTTAGTATTTGCTCAACATTTTAGCACTTTATCTTGATAAAGTCAATAGAAAAAGGAGAAAATTAATTTCTCCTTTCGATTTGTGTGACATGGGCGGTATTTTCTTTGACAAAAAAGCGGATATCGAAGTCGGCAAAGGCCATACTGTACCGCCGCTCATCCTCCTGATAGGCGGGGCGGGGATCCTGCGCCAGACAGTCGATGGCGGTCTGTTGCTTCTCTTTGGGCAACATCTGCAACAGGGCTTGGGGGAAATCGACATCCAAGCGGTACTCCTCAAAATCGGCGGCGTATCCGCCGACGGCATTGGGAATCAAATCGGCAAAAGGCAGATAGGGTTTAATATCGTAGATGGGGGTACCGTCGAGCAGATCGACACCCGACACGATCAGTTCTCCGTTCTCGATGCTTTCCAATTTTACGACTGAAAGCCCGATGGGGTTGGGACGGAACGGAGAGCGGCTGGCAAAGACACCGATGCGGCGATTGCCGCCCAGACGGGGCGGGCGCACGGTGGGCGACCAATCTTCCCGATGGGACTGCGAAAAGTCAAAGATCAGCCACAAATGGGAAAAGCCGTCGAGTCCACGCAGGGCGTCGGGGTTCTGATACTCCTTTTCAAAGACGATACGACCAGACAAAGACGGCACCCGCCCGCTTTGGCGGGGGATGCCGAATTTATCTTTGAAATCGGTTTGTATATGGGCTATGATCTTCATTTGACTATGGTACGGATCCAGCCTTCGGGCCCGTCCATCTCGCCCATCTGAATCCCTCTTAAGGTATCGTACAGTTTCTTGGTATAGGGGCCCATTTCCTCCATACCGAAGACATACTCGGTATCGCCGTTCACGATTTTACCCACAGGCGAAATAACAGCGGCGGTGCCGCACAGACCGCACTCGGCAAAGTCGGCCAGTTCTTCCACGGCGACGGGGCGTTCTTCCACCGGCAGACCCAGCACGTCCTTAGCTACAGTGAGCAGAGAGCGGCGGGTAATGGAGGGCAGAATGGTATCGGACTTCGGCGTTACCACCGTACCGTCCTTCTTTATTAATATAATATTGGCGCCGCCCGTTTCTTCGATATAGCTGCGGGTAGCCGAATCGAGATAGACATTCTCGTCATATCCCTTATGATGGGCATCGACGATGGCGTGCAGGCTCATAGCGTAGTTTAAACCCGCTTTGATATGGCCGGTGCCACGGGGGGCGGCACGGTCAAAGTCGGAAATACGCAAAGTCAAGGGCTTGACACCACCCTTAAAGTAAGGACCGACGGGAGAAACGAAGACACGGAACTGGAATTCGGTCGCGGGTTTCACGCCCAAGACGGCGTCGCTGCCGAACATGAAGGGGCGGACATAGAGCGAAGCGCCGGTGCCGTAGGGGGGCACATAGTCGGCATTCGCTTTTACCACCATGTCAATGGCTTCCAGAAACTTGTCTTCGGGGAATACGGGCATTTCCATACGGCGGCAGGAGTCGGCCATGCGGGCGGCGTTGAGGTCGGGACGGAAGGTGACGATACGACCGTCCTTAGTGGTATAGGCTTTCAGACCTTCAAAAACCGTCTGGGCATACTGCAGAACGCAGGCGCATTCGGTCATGGTAATGTTGGCCTGATCGGTTAGCCCTCCCTCTTCCCATGCACCGTTTTTATAATTGGCAACGTAGCGGTGTTCGGTTTGGGTATAGCCGAAGCCGAGGTTGCTCCAATCGAGATTTTTACTCATAATACTACCTCCTTGGGGAATAGGGAAATTATAGCACTTTCCATTTTCCCTGTCAATAAAATTACAGGTCAAACGAGTCTTTATCACGCAGGGCGTCGAGCATGACGGTGGCCGAGCAGATATTGGTGGCCAAGGGGATGCGCTGGACATCGCACAGACGCAAAAGTGCCGATACGTCGGGTTCGTGGGGCTGAGCGGTCAGCGGATCGCGCAGAAATACGATAAAGTCGATATTACCGTCGGCCAGCATGGCACCGATCTGCTGGTCGCCACCCAGTGGACCGCTTTTCATGCGGAAGATATTCAGTCCCGTTTCTCCCATAATAAGGGTACCGGTAGTGCCGGTGGCATACAGTTCGTGACGGGACAGGACCTCTTTATATTTCTTGGCCAGTTCAATGATCTCATTTTTCTTTTTGTCGTGAGCGATTAAAGCAATTTTCATAGTGAAATCCTTTCGAATATATTACGATATTCTTAAAATAACATAGAATAGGCCATCTGTCAAATTAACTCTATAGACAGCACGCAAAAAGTGTGGTATAATGGTGAAAAATGACGGACTCACTCCGTCAATAAATAAAAAGGAGAATCGTTATGAAAAAGATCGTATGTGCAATTCTGGCGTTATCCTTGCTTCTTTCCTTGGCTGCTTGCGGCAAGGGTGAGATCAAGGCGGCGTCGCAGGAGCAGCTGGACAAGTACGAATTTTCGGCCGTACAGGTAGACAAGACGCAGAATCTTGCCGTGACCTGGAATGCGGGCGAGGATCTCAAAGAGGTGGATATTGCCGTAAAATACGGTGACATCGCCCTTGGCGGGATCACCGAAGAAGGTGCTGCCGGCAAGACTGAAGTTATGGCACGCTACGGCAAATACACCTTAGACATTGTTTTCACCGAGAAGAACAACAAGAAGTACAGTCTGGACTTTGATGTGGCCCTGACTGCCGACAAGTATGTCATTGCCCCCATTTCGGGTTCGATGCCGCAGTTGTATTTTACCCTGAATCTGGATGAAATTACAAACAACGGCGAAACTCCTGCTTTTGTTTGGCTGGCGCGTCCCGACAGTTGGAACTGGGAGAATCTGCCCAAGAACGTGTTCATGATACCGACGGCGACTCGTGAAGAGGTGCTGACCCACAACAATTACGATCGCATGATGGCCGCCACCAAGGCCTACATTGCTGATCTGTATGCGGCCGACCCCAACGCTAAATTCGAATTATACATCAATGACTTTAATGCTTACTCCTATGTTGATCTACTGATCGGCAACGGCGTACCTGAGGATAATTTCTATGTAACCCTGTTGTCGGACGGCGGCGCATCCTACACCGCTTTCAATGCGGCGTTCAATCCTGACGATACCGCTTTTGATGCCGATGCCAAGTATGCGCAGATGGCGCAAAATTTGGATGCCGTGTATGGCGAGGTTAAGGAAGCCGGTGCTTACACCTATGACGGCGACTACACCGTTTCGACCGATGAATTTGCGCAATACTGCTACGTCGCGGCTAAGGAGAAGACCAACGTGGAATGGTGGGTACTGCGTCCTCGTGCCGGCGTGCTGTGCTCGCCTGATGAAGATTTCATTGACCGTGTTTTGAATGAAGAAGTGAGCAAGGCTCCTTACGATGCCGAGAACAGCATCATTGAGGAACGCAACTTTGCTTCGCCCTTGACCAAGATGACCGAGGAGCAGAAGACGGCGCTCAAGGCCCTGTACAACTTCAACAATGAGATGTTTGAGGCGGCAGATAATCAAGGCAAGAAGGCCATGATGATTCTGGGCAGCTGGGCCAACGCCGAGAACGAGCCTGATTTTGCGGCTTATGTCAATTTAGTTAAGAAATACTACGGCGATGAGTTTGTATACTATTACAAGGGTCATCCCAACACCCCGACCAGCACGGTTCCCGAGAAGCAGGAGCAGCTCAAGCAGCTGGATCTGATCGATGTGGAGTCTTCGATCAATGCGGAATTGATCCTCTTCTTCTATCCCGACATTTATATGTGCGGTTACAATTCCTCGACCTTTATGTCGGTAGAGAGTGAAGAAATGGCCTGTGCCATCTTCAACATGACCAAGGAAGCGGCCGCTGAGAATGAGGGCACCGAAAACTATCGCGATCTGATCGGCTTGTACCTGTCCCGCATTGAGGACACGGCCGCCTATGCCGAGTGCCCCGAGGCGGATCATGAATATTTGCTCATCGAGTACAACAATGTAGAAACCGATCTGCAGTATTCAATCTACGACGCCACCGATGACACTATCATTGATGGGCCCAAGGCGTAAAGACAAACAAGCAAAGGAGCAAGCGAAATGCTTGCTCCTTTTTCTTATGCTTTTATTTCCGTTTCGTTTTCCAATAGATTTACCTGCAACACTTCATTCATGGTCATTAGCGCATCGATCAAAGCCGTATCGGCACCCTTTATCCGTATCTCAAAAATCAATTCCATTCCATTGTGGCTAATATTTTTTGCCTTTAATTTGCTGGTTACCGTCCGCTGCTTTATCGTTTGCTCAATGTTGTCAAAACAGTCTTTGGTATTGGCATTGATTACGAGCAAATATGAATTTTTTCGTATGGGAAGCATTTGAAAAATAAAAATACCAACTGTTGCCACCACAGATACGATAATGGCCAATTCGTACAAACCGGCTCCGCAGATAATGCCGTTTCCGATCGACCAGAACAGGAACAATAAATCCATGGGGTCTTTGATGGCGGTACGGAATCGAACAATAGAAAGGGCGCCGACCATACCCAAAGAAATAACTAAACTGGATTGCATAGCCAAAATGATACCGGCTGTGACCACCGACATGATTGTCATAGATACGCCGTAGTTTTTATAGTAAAAGGCGGTTTTAGTAACAAACTTGTAAATCAGGTGTATATACATAGCCATAATAAATGCAATTACAAGTGTAATAATAATTTTTGTTGTCGGCATATCTGCATAAGCGAAGCCCTGTAATACCGATTCTTTTATAATATCCGAAAAATTCATTTTGTCTCTCCTTTATCTTAGCACATTTCTTGCATACCCGTATTTTGAAAAAGAGGTCTGCTGTAAGTTCCCAATATCCAGCGCATCATACAAGTATCGGGGCAATAGGTTATCGTATTTCACTTCTAAAATATGCACGCCCTTATCCAACAGCGGGGTCGTACATATATGGGAATCAAACAAAGCTGATGTTTCTCTTGTTCCACTAATGTTTCGATCGAAAGTAATTCTCACATTACCTATCGGATACACATATGCACATCGCAAATATTGAACAATACATTTCGGCATCATGCCTTTCTGTTCCATTTCAGCAAGAATCCTATTGCCGATAGCCGTATTTTTAGATTCTAATGCGGGAATTTGTCCTTGTAGCAACATTTGACCTTGGTCAAACGTTACACTCAAGGATTGTTTGGCTGTCATACCTCTGATTTTGCTTTTTCGTTCTAACTTAATAACATCCGCAGAGTGTCCATAAATTCGCATACGGTATTTTCGACGATTATCACATCCATCTTCTGTTTCTCTATGGCATTGATCATATATGTTGTCAAAATAAAGACTGGTTATGATATAGCCTTCCGGATCTTTTTGATGGGGATCCGGTCGAGCAATATGACGGATTCTTCGATCCAACAGCACCAAATCGGTATCTCGCACCAAAAATTTCAGTTCATGACGAAAATCCATTTATATTCCTTGCATAGCCGCATCCAGCCATACTTTCCTTTCCGCAAACCACCTATTTACATAATCCACCGAAGCCTGCACATCGTCGGGATTTCCTTGCCAACGCTCTCTGTCTAGATCCCAGCTTTCCTGTAAGGCTTCGCCATATTGCTGGGTATATGCATTTAGAAAATCACTAACATCCCTACAGATACTATTTGATAACTCATCCCATTTTTGCAGATATGCTTCACGAAATTCCTTCTTTTCCAGCAACACATCATAATGCATAATATTCAATTTATGGATCCGAGCCCACTCATTGTATTCCATCCATGCACTATCGAAATCCCACAAAGGACCTGCCTTTAGTTTGCTTCCCGCTTTCATATCATCAACATACATATACATATTGGCACCACCGGCATCCCATGTTCCTAAAATATCATGAGCTAGCAACCAACCGGCATATGAATCCACGTCCAGATAATCCACATAGGCATCCTCATGTTCCATCAGCGCCACTTCTGTTGCTGAAACATAGTCGCTTATAGCGATCGCCAATGGGTCCTTTACATTAACTATTTCGGGATAGGTATAGGTATAGGCCACATAACTCATCTGGTACGGGGTTCGGAAATAAATGCCGTCGGCATCCCACCAATAGGCATCATTTTCAATCACAAAGCCTTGATCGGAAATATTCAGTCGGCCGGGGCTAGCCTTTATTGACTCAACCAAAAGATAACTGCCTATATAATCTCCATTCATTATCACATTCACCGGCATATACGCCGGCTGCCATTCCGATCCACACAAATAGGAAACCTCCGTTCCTACCTCCATACGCAGCATAGAATTGTGACTTAACAGTATCCATTCCGTATCCTGATATATGGGATCATTACGCAGCAATAGATCCATATTCTTATCCAATTTAATTTTATACGGTTTCTTGGCAGCTCCTGCAGATGTGTTACCTCGGACACGAATTTTTCCGGATGATTGAACTACTACATCACTGCGATTGCAGATCTGCATCTGCATACTGACATACTCATTATTGACTGCAGTTCCTCCCCATGCACCGCTCGGCGCCTCCGACATATCGTAAGTAGGGGCTAGCCCCGTAGCTGTTTCTATCGTTACCAGTGGAAGTTCAGGTATATCCGCATAATGCAAAAACAGAGCCGTTTGCGTTTGCGGCAATTGTGCGCCGATTACATTTGCAGAAAATTGATATAACTGCCCATGTTCGCCCTCTGTATAGGTAAAAGAATGATCGGATGCCGGAATTTCTATCCGCTGATATTCGCCATCTTTTTCAATTGTAATTTCGATTTGCTTATTGTGAAAATCAGTTAACGGCGTCCACTGCAATACAATAGCACCATCTTCACTTTTCGCCGAGAAATCGGTAATTTGCGTAACTGCATGACTCTGCACGGCACTCACATGACTCCACACAAGGAAAAGCGCAAGCAGCGCCGTGACAA
>JAZNYQ010000100.1:0-4744 GCA_045594545.1 Eubacteriales bacterium
ACATGAAGACGGCTTTGCCTAATGAAGCAGCCTTCGGCTATGAAGCATGCTACGGCACATGAGAACGCTTCGCTTCATGGCGTAGCCGCTTCATATTTGCGCAAGCAAATGCCTCATTTTTCATTGAAATGGCTTGCACCCCCGCCCCAAAAGGTGTACAATAAAACTAACAAATCCATTTGGAGGCCATTATGAGTAAACATTTGATTTGGCACGCCGACGAGATCCTCAACTACGGCGTCGGCAATTTCGAAAGCCGCCTGCTGCTCGACAGCAAAATGGCGGGCGAACCCTGCATCAACGTCAACCACATTACCGTCAAGCCCGGCATCAGCACCGCAAAGGTCGATGCGCAGGGGAATCAAACCGGCCCCGCCCACGAAAAGGCCGAGATCTATCTGTGCATCTCAGGTAAGGGCGAACTGTGGCGCGACGGCGAGACCAGCGAGATGCGCCAAGGCTCACTGGCCTATATCCCCGGCGGCACCGCCCATTATATTACCAACCTGAGCCACACCGATCCCCTCTGCTTCCTGACCCTCTGGCCCGATGAGCAGGATAACGACGTCTGGCACAAGCGCAAAGCCGCTTGGGGCGAGGGATATGAAAGACGCAAAATGCCCAAATAAAAGATAGGAACACGCCGTAAAAGGCGTGTTCTTTTTAATCCGTTTGACAGTGTCGACAAATCATGATACACTGTAAGTACTATCATGAAAGGATATACCCATGGATAAGTTTCAGGTATTAACCGACATCTATTTCGGGGAAGATTCTCTGGCCCGTCTGGCCGACATCCCCTATAAAAAGGTTTTCATCGTCGCCGACCCCTTTGTGGTGCAAGGCGACCTGATCCGTCATATTTTAAAGCCCCTCAAGCGTGCCGCCATTGAGCATATTTTGTTTACCGACGTTATGCCCGATCCCCCCATCGAGGCGGTGCAGCACGGCGTGAGTTGTTTCCGTGCGGCCGATTGTGAATGTATCATCGCCGTCGGCGGCGGCAGCGCCCTTGATCTGTCCAAGGCCATCCGTAAGGTGGCCGCCCATATGGCACCCGAGAAGAAGTTTTATCTGATCGCGATTCCCACCACCAGCGGCACGGGAAGTGAGGTCACCTCTTTTTCTATCATTACCAACACCCAAACGCAGGTCAAGGAAACGCTGATCTCAGACGATATGACCCCCGATGAAGCGATTCTGGACGCCGTTTTGGTCAAGAGCGTACCCCCGTCTATCACCGCCGATACCGGCATGGACGTGTTGACTCACGCCATCGAGGCGTATGTCAGCACCAAGCATAACGAGTTTTCTTCCGCACTGGCCGAAAAGGCGATCGAGATTACGGGACAGTTCCTGTTCCGTTCCTACTCCAACAGCAACGATACCCACGCCCGCCATAAAATGCACGTCGCCGCGACGATCGCCGGTCTGGCCTTTAACTCGGCATCTTTAGGGTTGAATCACGGTATGGCACACCAGCTCGGCGCCCACTTCCACGTGCCCCACGGCCGCGCCAATGCCATTCTTTTGCCCTTTGTCATCGAGTATAATACCGGCATTACCAATATCACCCGCAACAGCGAGGTCTATGCCCCCTGCGCCGAGCGCTATTGTACGATTGCCCGCCTGCTGGGTCTGCACGGCGCCAATCAGGTTATGACCGTCCATTCGCTGTGCAACTACCTGCGCTTCTGCAGCGAGGAAATGGGCATTCCCACCCGCCTGCGTGACCTGCTGACCAACGTGACAAAAGAACAGTACGAGGCGCAATGTGAGGATATGGCCCATGCCGCCTTGGAGGATTCTTGCACCGATACCAACCCCCGTATGCCCTCTAAGCCCGAACTGGTCGAACTGTTTAAGAAACTGTGGTAAGAGTATGAAAGAATTTTGGCGTGTTGTAAAATTTGTCCTCTTTTCTATTAGTGCCGGCATTATCCAGATCGGCTCTTTCGCCCTGCTCAATGAGTTGGCGGGTCTGGAATATTGGGTCAGTTACCTGATCGCTCTGGTGCTGTCGGTGCTCTGGAACTTCACCTTTAATCGGAAATTTACCTTCCATTCGGCGGCCAATATCCCCATCGCCATGCTCAAAGTCGCCGCTTTTTATCTGGTGTTTACCCCGCTGTCTACCTGGAATGAAGCCTGGCTGACGGGACTGGGCTGGAATGAATATCTGGTCACCGCCATCAATATGTTGCTCAACTTCGTGCTCGAATTTTTCTACCAGCGCTTCTTCGTCTTCGGTAAGTCGATCGACACCGATAAGAAAGAGGAGTCCGCATGAAACGACTGTGCCTGCTGCTTTGTCTGCTTCTGGTCGGTTGCGCACCGTCGGTACCCAAGCCGCACGAGCACCAGTTCGTCGCGGCCAACTATCAAGCCCCCAGAACTTGCCGCACCTGTAGTTTGACCGAGGGTGACCCCCTTACGCCCGACTTTGTCACCCATCAGATCTCCCTAAATGAGGGCAACGCCGTCTGGGAGAAAACCGAAACCGGTGCCCGTGCCACCCTCACCTTTGCCGAGCAAAGCGAGGCGATCACCGTCATCCCCGGCATCGAGGACTATTACGATATCAGACTGCGCGACCATACCGAAACCGCCCTCGAGGACGGCTATTCCTATCAAGTCCTCTTTTACGGGAAGCGGGAAACGGTCACCTATACGATAACCACCACCTTCTCCGGCTGGCAAGCAGGGGAGAACGGCATGGAAAATATCTGCACCGTCGAGTGGACGTGGGACGCGCCCGACGGGTACGACGGCATCGTCCTGACCCTGCGCATGGACGGGGAGTGGCAGGACGGACAATATCTGTATGACGTGGACCGCACCGACATGATGCTGTATAAACCATAAAAAAGATCCGTAGGGAGACACTTCGTAAAGAAGTAGTCTCCCTACTTTCTTTTTATATAAAGATTGACACTTTCGGCTTGAAAGTGTCATAGTGGGTTACATGCTTTGAAATTATACCTATCTCAAATATAAAAAAATTAGTGATATTGTGAGACAGGTCTCACAGTGATATTTTGCCTTCCGGCAAAGTGATATTGAAACCTAACGGTTTCAGTTATATTATATTCGCCTTCAAAACTGTCCGAAGGACAATATCACGATGCGAAGCATCATATAACTGCGAAGCAATATCACTCGCCAAAGGCGAATATAACTGAGGCACACTTCCTTACGGAGTGTGCCTCTACGGCTCTTTTTTATTTTATAAATTCTTCGATCATTACGCGGCAGGAACGGCTCATTTCACGGGAAAACTCACTGTTCCACTTGCGAGAGCCAAACCGCTCGATCCAGCCCGCCAGTGGTGCGCCGTCCAACCCCTGCTGTACCGTCAACTGCTCTTCCAACGGCCGCTCGGCATAGACGTCTTGGCAAACGATATCCGCGATCTGAGGACGACAGGGCTTGGTTCTCTGCTTCTGTTGCTCGGTCGGATAGCCGAATACCAGCATGGCCGCCGGCACTACGTGATCGGGCAGGTGCAGTAGTTCTTTATGCGTTTCGTAATTCTCGGTAATGTCCCCAATGTAGCAGGAGCCGATCCCTAACGATTCGGCCGCCACCACCGCATTTTGCGCCGCGATCAGCGCATCGGCCTGCGCCAAAAACAGATCCCCCACATCGGGCCGCCGCACCTGCGGGATGTGACGGCAAAAGGCCTCATACCACCGATGCACGTCGGCGCAGAAAATGAGCACCAACGGCGCCGTCGCAATAAACGGCTGATTATCGCAGGTCACCGCCAACCGCTCCTTGAGCGCCGCGTCGGTAATATCTAAAATGGTGTATAAGCATTGATTGCCCGCCGTCGGCGCCTGTAAGGCCGCCTGTAGAATGGCCTGCTTGTTATCGTCTTCGATCGGTCGGTCCTCATAGACCCGCACCGATTTGCGGGCGTGTAACTCACGAATGGTCTGCGTCATGAAAAATCTCCTTTCGGTGCCTTTTGCCGTTTCGATTTTATGGTATTGACGGAAGCAATCCGCATGCGGCGAATAGCGCCGCAGCCATTTTTATCACCTTAACTACAAGTTAAATTTTAATGCGTAAAAGTTATAGGAAAGCCGATTTTTTTGTTATATTATATTCCCCTCTAAACTGTCCGAAGGACAATATAACGATGCGAAGCATCATATAACTGCGAAGCAATATCACTCGCCAAAGGCGAATATAACTGAAAAAAGCAAGTCATAAGACTTGCTTTTTTCTGGTTGCCGAACTAGGATTCGAACCCAGACAAACAGAGTCAGAGTCTGTCGTGCTACCTTTACACAATTCGGCAGTGCACTACTTATTATAGCGCAAAAAGTGAAATTGTCAAGAGGTAAATGCAGGAAAATTTAGTTTTTACTGCGATTGCCGCCGCAAATTGACGTTGGTGCGCCCTTTTGCCGTAAAATCAAAGGCATCTAAAGCCTCTTGGTTGTATTGGAAATCCAGTTCCTTGAGCCACTGGTCGTATTTGAGTTGCAACTGCTCGTTGCCGTAGGCCTGACGGTAAATGTCTTTCACCTTTTCAAAATACCCGTCATTGCCGATGCGCTTGATGATGTGATAGCCAAGATCGCTCTCATAGAGTCCGTATTCTTCCTCGCGCAATTCCTTGGCGGCCGAGGTGAATACGGCAGGGAACCCTTCCTCGTTTTCCACAAAGCCGTAGCCGTGCGGATAACTGGTCAGATCGCTGTCGTCCGAATACTGGGACATGGCATCGTCAAAC
>JAZNYQ010000101.1:0-5548 GCA_045594545.1 Eubacteriales bacterium
TTTTTTCATTGTTTTCCCTCTTTCTTAATTTATTTTATATCTATAAACGGTAGCTTTTGTTGCAACAAAAGACGAGCCGCTGATATACAATTGGGGTCGGGGATTTGCTCGGGTAGAGTGTCTTCCATCGCCAGCGCCGCATAGCGGGAGCGGGCGTAGGCGTGGAACGGAAGAAGGGCTACCCGTTTTACGTTACGCAGGGGGCTTATGATGTCGGCAATGGCGGGAATTTCCTCATCATTATACGCCGGCACGTAGGGGATACGGATTTCGATGTCCTTGCCCTGCGCATCGATAAACTGCAAATTTCTCAAAATCTTCTCATTGGTTTGCCCTGTGCATTTTTTGTGCACCTGCGGGTCTGCCGCTTTCAGGTCAAAGAGAAAGATATCGGTATAATCCATTACCTTTTCCAAGGCGCCGTCGGGCACAAAGCCGGAGGTGTCGACCGCGGTGTGGATGCCCTGCTCTTTCAGGCGTTTAAGGAGTTGCACGCAAAAGTCGGTCTGATACAGAGCCTCACCGCCCGACAAAGTAACACCGCCGCCGGAGTTCTGATAAAAGGCTTTATCCTCCATCACCTCGGCGAAGACCTCGTCCACCGTCATTTCCCTGCCGTAGAGGCGGAAAGCGCCGTTGGGGCATCGAGACAGGCAATCCCCGCAGAGGGTACATTGGCTACGGATAAATTCGTGCTTCCCCTCGTCCATGCCATTGGCGGGACAGATACATCTGCCGCAATGTTGGCATTTATCTGCCATGTAGGCGAGTTGTTTTTGAAAGGAGATGCCTTCGGGGTTGTGGCACCAAACGCATTTGAGTCCGCAACCCTTGAAAAAGACGGTAGTACGGATGCCGTCCCCATCATGAATGGCGAAATGCTTAATGGCGGTGATGAGGGCGGTATTAACCACAGCGAACACCTGCCTGTTTAATAAAGTCGTCCTGTTCTTCCTTAGTCAGGTCGACGAAAAAGACGTTCCAGCCGCACAGCCTTACCTGCAAGGTAGCATAGTCCTTGGGGTTTGCCTGCGCTTTTTTCAGGATATCGGGATCGAGAATATTGCCGTGGATCGCCATGCCGCCGAGGGCGAAGTAGGTCGTTACCAGACCATAGAGGATTTCCAAGCCCTGCTCGCCCTGTACCGAGCTGGGGTGCACCACGAAATCGAGCACGGTACCGTTGGGGAAAGCGGTATGATCGATTTGCGCCGCCGACGCCATGAGCGAGGTGACGCCCTTGACGTCCATACCGGAGACGGCGTTGAGGTTCTTAGAAATGGGTTCGCCGGACAAACGCCCGTCGGGGGTAGCTGCCGTGCGTTTTCCGTACTCATAGCAATTATCAATAGAGAACAGCCCCGCCTTAAAGACGCCGCCACGACCGTTGGGCCGGTTATTGACCGTATTGGCGCAGAAGCGGCAAAGCTCGTTCGTAATGGCATTGGCGTAGGGGCGATTCGAACTGTATTTTTCTTCAGATTTGAGAATGGCTTGCTGTAAATCCTCGAAGCCACGCCAATTCTCTTTCAGCGCCGTGCTCAACTGCGCCAAAGTTAGCCGTTTTTCCTCGAACACGAAACGCTTGATCGCACATAACGAGTCCACCACCGTAGCCACGCCGTAGCAGGTAACCGAACTATTATTATAGACGGCGCCGCCGTCATAGGCATCCTTACCGATCTCGACGCAGTGGCGCATGGTAGCCGACATAATAGGGAACGGATTGGTTATCCCATACAGCGATTCATAGTGGCGGGTAATATTCATTTTCCGACACAAGATGGTTTGGATATTCTGCTTATAGGCTGCGAAGAATTGCTCGAAATCCGCCGCTTGGGGGGTAGGATCCAGCAGACGATGACCGTCCTTCATATCGCATCCGTTGCACAGGGTGAGTTCCAATATCTTAGCCAGATTGACCGAGCCTTCGCCGGTGCAGGGCACTTCGTTGACCGCCGCCGGCTCGTAGCAACCGATCAAGAGGTATTCCTTAGCGTCCTGCTCGGAGATGCCGACTTTCATCAGCGAGTCGATAACAACCTTATCGTTAGCAAAGACAAAGCTGTTGTTGCCCTTTTTGATACTATCCAACACCGCCAAAATAAAGGACTTGGGGGTATTGTCATTGACACGGATATGGATTTTGGGGCTATAGATATTGAGTCCTGCATACACTCTCACGATGAGATAGGACAGGTCGTTTACGGCGCTTTCGCCATTGGCATAGATGCCGCCGAGCATGAAAGGCAGGTCATAAGGCACCTTCGCCGCCCAGATTTTATATAAGAAATATCGGAAAAGGTTCTCGATATCTTCCACCGATTTTCCGTTTTCCCTATCTTTTTTATAGAACGGATACAGCAGACGGTCCAGACCGCCGAGGGTACGGAGCCGACCGCCGTAGATAAATTCAAAGACGGTAAAGTACAGATAGATCAGTTGTAACGCCTCGTAGGTGGTTTGGGGGGCTTTTGTGGCAATATTGTGCAGGCAGACTTTATTATCGGCATCGATCCCGTCGAGCCCCGCCAGTCGTTTTGCCATGACGGCGATTCCCTCATAGGTGATCAGGCAGGATTTATAAAAGGCTTCCTGTTCCTTGGTGATGGCATTACCGAGGTTTGCTTTTGCCTGATTGAGCCGATCCATAATGCCGCAAATTCCCAGAGAGAGCAGCGCCTGCATATCGACGCAGCTATGACCGAAGTCGTAAGACGGGCCGCCGGCTACTCCGTACCGATCCCACTCGCCGACCAGCGCCGTATCCTCGGGATAGGCGTTCATCATGGCGCGGATCCGCTTGCCTCTTATTTTTTTCAAGACCTCGCCGTGATAGATTTTATCCTGAAAGATGTTATGGGGATCCGCCGCCAGCGGAGCGTTCTGAGCCACATACAGAAACGCCTGCGCCGTATAGACAGCCGGACCCTCGTTTTGCAAAACCGCATCAAGCCGGTCTACATGCGCATTGAGCTGGCACGTAAACGCTTCTTTATCTTGAAAATTTATATTGTTGTATTCGGTAGCAATACCGTTACGATCCTGTTCAAAATTGCGCATAATATTCCCTTCCTTGATTATAGAATACACATCCAAATCATTCGTGACAATGCACCATTCAATCAAAGCGGAACAAAACGAAACACGAATTAAAATAAAAAAGCGCCCGTCATAAATAAGACGGGTGCTTGGGTTATTGACAGACCGATTTGCGATACTGACCGGGGGTTTGACCGGTGGCACGCTTAAATTGTCGAATAAAGAAACTGACGTTATCGAAACCGCAACTGAGCGCCACCTCCAATACCGACAGTTCCTGTTGTTGCAACAGGAGTTTGGCTTGGCGAATCCGAATCATAGTTAAAAAAGCCACGGGGGTGGTGAGGGTTTGCTTTTTGAAATAGGTACAGAAATATTTGGGATTCATGCCCACGGCGGCGGCAATATCTCCAAGTGAGATTTTTTGATTAAAATGACAGCGGATATAGTCCACGGCTTTTCGGATGGGGGTTGTGGGGACGTGGGAGGTTTCCTGCAGCAGTCCTTGTTTCTGGCAATGGTCGAGGAACAGGAGCAGATAGGCGAGAATAGGCGCCGCCTGTTTTTCTTTCTGCTCGTAGCAGGCAATCATGCGTTTTAACAAGTCGATCAAGAAGGGATCCTGCGTCTGGTTGGCAAAGCACAATTTGCCGTTAAATATGGGGGTGATGAGTTGGGTCATGGCGGCATGCCCGACGGGCAGGGCGAGCAGGCTGGGGGGAATGACCAGACAGTCGTAGCGGGATGACGGCTTTGCCACGTGCATGGAATGTATTTGATAGGGGTTGATGAAATACAGCACGCCCGTTTGGGTTTCTATGATTTCTCCGTCCCGTACCAAGGCAGTACCGCCCTCGGTTGCCAAGACCAGTTCCAGATCTTTATGATAGTGCAACGGCGTGATGCAGGCGCCGACAAAAGCCGCGCCTTGGCGGTACAATCCTAAGGGTAACGCCTCGCTTCCCCGACGGGCTTCCTCTAAGGTAATATCCATAAAAAACTCCGTAATCTGAATATTGTGTTATTTTATATAACTATAATAAAAGATTTTCAGTAAAAAAACAACTATAATATTAAAAAAAGGAGGTTTTTCCATGAACGAAAGATTTCAATGGCCGGTAACGCCGGCGGCAAATCCCGAAAATATGGTTACATACAAGAACTGGCGATTCACGGTGCTGACCGATCGGCTGGTGCGTATCGAGTACGATCCGCAACAAATTTTTGAAGATCGAGCCAGCCAGACTGCCTTTCACCGAGATTATCCCAAGGTGAATTTTACGGCAAAGGCTGCCGATTCCTTTACCTTAGACACTGCGCAACTGCATGTAAGTTGCGGGGAATCTTTAGAGAGCCTGCAGATTTCGCTCACTGACTGGCCTAACGTATGGCACTATGGTGATGCCGTTGAAACCCTTGGCGGCACCACCTCCACGCTGGATCGTGTAGACGGGAGAATTGATATTGATCCCGGTATCTGTTCTCAAAACGGCTTTGCCGTACTGGACGACAGCGAGCGTATGGTGCTGACCGACGGCTGGGCAGACGTACGGCGGGAGAACACCAAAGACCTCTATTTCTTTGGCTACAAGCACGACTATATTGCCGCCGTGCAGGATTTCTGCCATTTAACAGGTGTACCGCCTCTGCTGCCCGCCTATGCGCTGGGCAACTGGTGGAGTCGTTACCATGCCTATACCCAGCAGGAATATTGTGACTTAATGGACCGTTTCCGTGAGGAAGATGTGCCGTTTTCTGTCAGTGTTGTGGATATGGACTGGCATATCGTGAATATTCCTGAAGAACTGAAGGATGAAGATACCACAAGCTGCGGCTTTTGGGATTTCCGAAGGGGTTGGACCGGCTATTCCTGGAACAAGGAATTATTCCCTGACTATAAAACCTTCCTCAAGTTCCTAAAAAAGCGGAATCTGCATACTGCGCTGAACCTCCATCCCCACGCCGGTGTTTGCCGCCACGAGGATATGTATGAAGCAATGGCAGAAAAATGTGGCGTAGATCCCAAAAGCGGCAAGCGTATTCCTTTTAATATTCTCTCCAAAGAGTTTATGGCAAACTATTTTGATGTACTGCACCATCCCTATGAGCAGGACGGCGTGGACTTTTGGTGGATGGACTGGCAGCAGGGAACAGATTACTGGTGGATCCACGAACCGAACAAGCCCGGTCAATACCAAGATCCCCGGGAACGGCTTGACCCGCTGTGGATGCTGAACCACCTGCACATTCTGGATATCACCCGCAATGGAAAAAGGCCGCTGTTTTTCTCTCGCTATGCAGGCCCGGGTAGTCATCGCTATCCTGTTGGCTTTTCCGGTGATACAGTGATTTCCTGGGAGTCGCTGAACTTCCAGCCCTATTTTACTGCTTGTGCTTCCAATATTGGTTACAGCTGGTGGAGTCACGACATCGGTGGTCATATGGGCGGCAATCGTGACGACGAACTTACCACTCGCTGGATGCAGCTTGGTGTGTTTTCTCCCAT